>NZ_JBBKZV010000007.1:0-259440 GCF_037889915.1 Variovorax humicola
TGGACCGACAACGGCGTGCTCATCATCGAGCACGAAACCGAGATCGGCGCGAGCAATGACACAGCGTCCAGATCCACCACGATCAGGTACTACAGCCTGTACATGCATCTGGGCGCCATCGCCAGGAACCCCCAGACGCAGGCACCATGGAAGGCCGGCGAGCGCATCTACCGCAAGGACGAACTGGGCAGCCCCGGGCGGATCTACAGCCACACCGGCCAGATCCACTTCGAGATCTGCTGCGACGCAGCCAATGCCCGGACGATCATCGGACGCCAGCCGTGCTGGAGCGAAATCGATCCACCGGTCGCCCCCACTGCCGATGGCCGCACCGACAGCGTCTTCGGCGACGTCGTCGTCTACCTGCCGGCCACCACGCCCACCAGCGCAGCCAACCCCACGAGCCACTTGCGCACGGCCAGCACCACCACCCTCGGCGCGGCGCAATGGGTGTCCATCCGCTATGACAAGGGCAAGGCCTATCTGAAAAGTTACGACGCCCTGGGAATGCCCATCGGCACCGAACGCTCGGACCATGATTTCGAATACGACCTCTACGCCGAAGCCAACCGGCGCCACAACAGCTTGGGCGCAAACTCGCAAGGCAGCAGCCCCAGCGGCTGGTACGAACTGCTGCGCTTCGGCCGCAACCTGGGGCCCGACCCGCTGCCGGCCAACGCGGCCCACTGGCGCAAGATCCCCACCGCCTCCGGCGAAGTGTGGGCCGACCTGAACGCGGCAGGCAGTTGCAAGTTCAGCGACGCGGACTTCCTCGACGTCATGGGCTGGAACTGCTTCGAGGACGACACCAGCCCCAACGACCAGCGCTGCGACTCGGTCAACATGAAACGCTGGATACGCGACCCGGACCCGGCCAATGCGGAGCGCATGAAGCCCAAGGCGCTGGGGCGGCGGCTCGGAGAAGAGAGCGTGCGCAAGAAGCTGCGCCGCGCGATCTGCAATTTCCCCAGCGAATGGGAGCAAGGCACCGTGGAAGCGCGCTACCAATGGCTGCGTGATCCGAGCAACCCCTACGGGCTGGATGATGACAAGAACTGGCAGCGCTTTGTGAGGCACTGCAAGTCAACGACCTTTACGGACTTGCCATCCGGCTATCTCGCGGCGAAGTGGCGGTTTCATCCGGTGGAGTTCATCACGGTTATGCGGCGGTGTGGGTGGTTGAGTGAAAGTGAATTTCAGCAGCTACTGCCACAGCACGCAATGCGAAGCTCAAAAGGAGTGAACTTGTGGGAGCCAGTACCTGCTGTCAATGCCAACTTCAAGACCAATCCAGTGGCCCGAGACCACCGCCTTCCCCTAAACCGAGCTATGCGAAAGTGGGGAATGGCCTCTCCGTTTCGAGCCGCCACATTTTTCGGCAACGCAATACAAGAGACTATGTGGTTCGGTCGTCTAGCGGAAATCGGCGGAGCCAATCTTTGGTACGCGCCATGGCAAGGTCGTGGCTTTCTTCAATTGACCAACCCTGGAAATTACGTGGACTATTGGTGCTATCGCGGTCGTGTCGTGCCGGAAAACTTGCGTACCGCGATGGTCACCGCCTACCAGCGCATTGCTTCGACAGTATCTGTTTCACGTAGTAATTCTGGGTTGCAGGATATCCATTTCCCGGCATTGACTCAGGAAATGAAGGATTGGCGAACGCAGATGGAAGCGGGCACCAAGCCAGTTTTAGGTGCTGAAGACTTGCGCGCACCAGCGGACAGCGCAGGCTATTACTGGGTCAAAAACGATATGTCTAGAGAGGCTGATGCGCCACACATTCTTGAAAGGATCGCAATTCAAACGGATAGGGGAGGGAAAATCTATTATCGCAGCCAAAGTTTCTGGAGAGCCTCAGCTACCGTAAATTTGCCTGGAGCCGTCAATCGGAAGAATTATAGCGGAATTAATGGATTTGATGCGAGATGTGTGGCTTACGGTTATGCCCTGGCTGTTTTGACGGAGATTCGCTTTGAGGATCAAGCCGCTCAACTATCTTTATGGTTTCCAGATGGGCACGTTCCGAGAAATCAATCATGATAAAAAAATTTCATTTCAATCTTATTTTTTTCCTCACTCTGACAGCGCTCAATTTCGCTGCCATT
Organism: Variovorax humicola; assembly: GCF_037889915.1. Lineage (NCBI taxonomy): Bacteria > Pseudomonadati > Pseudomonadota > Betaproteobacteria > Burkholderiales > Comamonadaceae > Variovorax > Variovorax humicola. Next base: position 2,109 of record NZ_JBBKZV010000007.1, read on the forward strand.
TCAGCGCAGTTCGATCCTTTAATCACGCAAGGCAGGCGAAACCGCGTTTTGGAGATTGCGGCAAACAACGACAAACATTTTGTTTCATGTAAATTGAATTTTTTAGATTCACATTTCGGCAAACTCGATGATGCGACGTATTATCGTACATCATTTCCGTTGACTCTTGAGTGTTTGCCAGGCAATGATGATCTTGTGAATTCGGGATGGGCACAATACGACCCCGAAAGAAATACCTGGAATGTCAACTTTATCAGCAATGAGGATAAAAAACAAAGAGAGAGTTTCACGAAATTCTCTCTCTTGGAAAATCACAATAGTCGCGGCTGGATGGTAACTGTTGCAGATTTCACTGGAGAGTATAAATTTAGAGAAAAGAAATTGTATTTTTGCTTAGTTCATCTGAACAAGGCAGTGTGTGGAAATGGATCGGTAGGTTTTCTTAAGAATGGAAAAAAAGGAGACTTGACACCTTATGTCACGAAGATTATCCGTAGCATTGAGTTTCAGTGAATCTCTGCCGAGTTGCAGATCACAGCCTGCATGACGCGCTTACGCTTCAAAGCCGATCACTACATCCTTCTCGACGAATTCGCAGCCCTTCATTCAGAAAAATGTAGAGCAGATGTCTAGAGTCAAAGATTTTTCCAAACTTTGGATTGCCCTTTCCTTGAGCGCAGTCGCAATCTCTGCTCGCGCCGCGAAATTTCTTTGCTTTAAAACATATCATCGAATGAAAGAAATTCAAGTGGAGATGGCTATCAACGATGGTTTTGAAGAAGGTACTGTGTTATATAGGGGAGAGAAGGCGTCAATTCCAATAAAATTGGTAAAATCAACAATGATTCTCCATGGGGGCACTAGAATCCCAGCTGTTATTCGGAGTCAATGGATTGAATTGATCGGAGGAAAGAAAATGGGAGATATTTTTTGACGACCCAAGGCGGAATTGTCGGAGAATTGGTTTATTCAAACAAATTTGGCCGCAAATTGAGTTTTGGCGACGATTTTGAAGCCTACGCGGGAAAAGGAAATTGTTCTTGGAATAGATAGTGGAAGCGTCCAAGTCCCAGCGATTGAGCGGGAACCCCTTTGAGGATGACACCAGCCCCAATGACCAGCGCTGCGATTCAGCGAATGCAGCGTTGGATACGCGACCCGGACCCGGCCAATTACGCAAGCGCGGATTCCGGCGGATATTACTGAGTTACCAAACCCTTTCGGGGGACAGGGAATATCACAAGAGTTACGGATTATGGTCTCGCGCCCAGATATGTTGGGTTCGTGTCGTGGTTAGTCAATGGTGGAGGCAACGGGTACGATGAACGCCATCAATTTGCGCGCTATCTCACCAACATCCTTGGAGATGAGCCGCGGCATATTTCCGGCGAAACGTGGAGCTATCCACCCTTGACCCCCCAGCTTGTCGGGACCTTTCCTCCGGGCAACCCTCCCAATACACGAAGCATTCAAGTTAACCATGCTCCCCAAATCCCTTAATCTTCTACTCGGTTTGACGATCGCGTTAAATGCGGGTGCATCAAATTCGGCGACAACGTCACCGTTTGAGATTGACTCGCTTGGTATGTGTTTCGAAAGCGCAGACTCCTTTATGCAAAAGACCCTCGGCGGGTTGGATGATCCAAATATTGCCAAGACCAGTAAAGGGGCATGGATTTGGATTATGGATCGGACGGCGTCAAAGAACTACGCGTGGTATTTATTGGAAAGGAACAATGCTCAAACTTGTCTGCGTGCATTTTTACCCGCCGCAAGTGATGTCAGATTTCAAGGAAAATCTTTCATGCAACTCGATGCATTCATTGCTCCCGAGATTGGATTTCCCGCAAAACTAATTCAATTAAGAGCACAATCGAAGTTCGGGTCTTTTATGCCATTTCGATGTTTTTTGCTAAAAAATAGGCGACACCTTGTGGTTCGCAAAAAAATACCTTGCGAGCATATATATGATTGATCGATGTAGGCAAAAGTGTCGGGAGTAAGCCAAAACGAGTCGATAAATTTCCGAATGTGAGAGGGAAATAGCTTCGCTGCAGGAGGACTTGCACGTTGAGTAACGAACCCTGTTCGACAGCGTCTTCGGCGACATCGTCGGCTCCCTGCCGAGCACAACGCCCACCACCGCAGCCAACCCCACGAGCCACCTGCGTGCGGCCAGCACCAACACCCTTGGCGCGGCTCAATGGGTGTCCATCCGCTATGACAACAAGGGCGCGGCCTGAAAGCCATTTGATCATGGTGCGTTCTACACAGATCAATCGCTCGAAGAATTTAAAAATGAGAAAAATATTTCTCGCGCAGTCACATTTGCCATCAATGGCGGATACATCGACGAGGACCGGCGCCTTTCATATACGAAGAGTGCGAAAAATATTTCGTTATGAACTTTAAATCGTTTTTTGCTTTGTGCTTTTTTATTGCGTTGATTAATGCGCATGCTTCTGCACATGAAGAAGTTTCTATCAGTAACGACGGAAATTTTGTCAACCTAAAATCAAACAAATCAGAAAGTCATCAATGTCGACTGAAGGGTAGTGATTCGAAGAACGCGCCAAAGTACAAAGCCGTGAGACTAAGTTTTGATCGGTCCGCTGTATTGCTTGACAATGCGGAGTATTTGGCAGTGGCGGATATCAAAAAATGCGAGGCAAAGCGATTAAAGCCGTTACGTGTGGCCCCCAAGGCGGGATTGCTCGCTGACATAAATTTATCTTCTGGCATTTACATATCACTGGACGTCGTCGGGTTGACTCCGTTGTCATTTTTGGCAACCGTCTCAAAAATAAAATCAGATAAAAATTTATTTAAATTACCCGGGGCGTATAGAGTTGGAGGAAGATTAAGCCTCCTTCAAAAATACGGATTTTCTTTTAGTGAAATTAAGCCCCCCATAATTTCTCGGGACGGTCGATATGTTTCAGTAGGGGGCGCCCCCGATTGCTCTCCTGATGCGTTCCCGGGGGTATGGAAGATCGACGGAGGTAAACGTGTGATTTTTGAAAGAGATGGGATTGAAGATATTGGGAAAAAGTGCAATGCACTTTTTCAATAGGCGTGACATCTATCTGAGCGCCATTGCCAGGAACCCCCAGACGAACGCTCAGTGGAAGACCTGAGAGCGCATCTACCGCAAGGACGAACTGGGCAGTCCCGGACGGATCTACAGCCACGCCGGCCAGATCCACTTCGAGATCTGCTGCGACGAAGCCAATGCCCGGACGATCATCGGACGCCAGCCGTGCTGGAGCGAAATCGAACCGCCGGTCGCCCCCACCGCCGATGGCCGCACCGACAGCGTCTTCGGCGACATCGTCGTCTACCTGCCGGCCGCGACGCCCACCAGCGCAGCCAACCCCACCAGCCACCTGCGAGCGGCCAGCACAACCACCACCCTTGGCGTGGCGCAATGGGTGTCCATCCGCTATGACAAGGGCAAGGCTTATCTGAAGAGTTACGACGCCCTGGGAGTGGACATCGGCATGGAGGGGTCGGATGCCAATTTCGAGTACGACCTCTACGCCGAAGCCAACCGGCGCCACAACAGCCTGGGCGCGAACTCGCAAGGCAGCAGCCCCAGCGGCTGGTACGAACTGCTGCGCTTCGGCCGCAACCTGGGCCCCGACCCGCTGCCGGCCAACGCAGCGCACTGGCGCAAGATCCCCAGCGCCTCCGGCGAAGTGTGGGCCGACCTGAACGCGGCGGGCAGTTGCAAGTTCAGCGACGCGGACTTCCTCGACGTCATGGGCTGGAACTGCTTCGAGGACGAAACCAGCCCCAATGACCAGCGCTGCGAATTCAGTGAACATGAAGCGCTGGATACGCGACCCGGACCCGGCCAATGCGGAGCGCATGAAGCCCAAGGCGCTGGGTCGGCGGCTCGGTGAAGAAAGCGTGCGCAAGAAGCTGCGCCGCGCGATCTGCCATTTCCCCAGCGAGTGGGAGCAAGGCACCGTGGAGGCGCGTTACCAATGGCTGCGTGATCCGAGCATAAGGTTCAAATTTACATCGATTTCAATGTGATGTCATGAACGTACTTTCACGGAAATTATTTTTCACCTTTATTTTAATTTTTAGTCCAACTTTCGTCCTTCACTCAAAGGCAGAAGGCAAAAGATTTATTAGCTTGTGTAATGTGATTACATTCAATGCGGAAGGTTTTGATGAAGAAAAAATAAAAGCCTCGGCTGACGATGACGCATGCCGTCGTTGGAAAACGTCAAAATCCCCGTTGCTTATTGTGGATTTACAGATTCTAAGCACCGACGGCAAAGAGCAACCCTCCCAATTGTTGAACACTCACCTCTACATCGGAAAAGATCAAACTGACCCTCCTGGCCCAATATATGATTTTGTAAAATATCGTCGTTCAAGAGGGAAATATTATTTCGATAGAAATAGATTCTTGTTCGCTGTGAACGAATGGCCTGTCTATCAAAGAAAGATGTCAAAATTGCTGGAGCAATCCGGAATTGAGTCAATAGAGCCAACTGCAAATATTCGTCATTGGAAGAATCGCGACGGCGATATTGTATAATTTACAAAAGCGGCATCGCGCAAGACGAATATCTAGAGAAAAGCTTTTCTTTTTTTAGAAAAAATAAATTATCCGCATCTTACAAATCACCTTTAATAAAGGTGAATGACAAAATGGCCAACGATAATCTCAATGCGATTGAAAATTTATTTCGTTCAATCAAATTGAAAAAATTAAAAACATAAAAACTAATAAAAGCACATCATTCGGTTACCCAACGTGTCAAGTCCTTCTTCAGCGAAATTAGGAAATGTCTCAGCGGTCAAAGCAAAAAGCCAAGTTGTGAGCTTCAAAGGAGATCTCCCAGGTACTTAAAAGAGGCTTCAGTTTGTTTTTTCCTTTCGGAAAGATGCAATCCTTCGCTATTGAAAAACATTTCGCTCCCGCCCCATGAGAACCTGCCATGTCTTCAATGGCACAAAAAGACTCGCCGTACAAATAAGTTACTTTACGGATTTTCTTTTGTTTTGCGAAATTTGGAATTATTTTGATGGATGATGTTTGAGTGAAGACAATTCTATACCTTCTTCTTTTCTTCCTGAGCCCGCCGGTTTTTGCTGGCGATAGCAAAATTGCGTCTTTTCGAGACTATCTAACCATATCCTTGCCACCTTCAATTTCCGCAAGAAAAAAGTCGTTCGAAGCCCCGTCACTCTTTGCAAGCGCAGATTGTGTAGAGTTACGCAATCTTCGTAAGAAGCCAATAGGATTGGCATGTATTTTTAAAAACTTAGATTCAAATTCAGACGTTTTGAATGAATTGGGGTTTTTCTCGTCGGCTGAAATCGCTCACCCGCAAGAAAGCAGTGCCTTGTATTACGCAGCAACGTCACTCGCCGTGTACCCAATGAAAATTTGGAGAGAAATAGGCAAACCAGGCTATTTTTCGGAAAACGATTGTGACATCTACAAAAATCAAATATACAGAGCTACTGGAACCTGTCTTTCCGCTTTCGCTTTCCTCTCGGAACGAGATCTTCTTTATATCGATATTGTTCTGAGAGATAACGTAAAAAATAAAGACATCATCTCCAGAAATGAAAAAATCAAAATTCTGAGTGGTATTTCAATAGGTTTTCCATAAACAATTAACAACCGGGTGAGGCAATCCATATTTCGACGGAGGCTTGGCCACGTTGGCGCCCACGTGAACATCGGCTCGCGCGTGAACATCGGGCCGCGCAGCATCGTGCTGTACGGCGCTGTCGTGCATGACGGCGCGCAACTGGGGCCGCTGACGCTGGTGATGAAGGGCGAGAGCATTCCGCCCTCGTCGCGCTGGAGCGGCAATCCGGCGATGCCTGTCGCAAGCGGCGCCTGACCGCTTGTCGATCGGTCAATTCACTGCCATTCGCAGGCCGGCCAACGCCTCTTGCGCGTCGAGCGCCGCCACCACGGCATCGCCCATTTCCTCGGTGCCCACGCGGTGGCACCCCGGCTGGAAGATGTCGCCGGTGCGCAGCCCGTCGGCCAGCACACGCCGCACGGCGCGCTCCACCCGATTGGCATTGCCGGCCTGATCGAATGATTGGCGCAGCATCATCGCCATCGACAAAATGGACGCCAACGGATTCGCGAGGTTCTTCCCCGCGATGTCGGGCGCGGTGCCATGCACGGGTTCGTACAGCCCGAAGCTGCCGGCCGCCATCGACGCCGACGGCAGCATGCCGATGGAGCCGGTGAGCATCGCGGCTGCGTCGGAGAGGATGTCGCCGAAGATGTTGCCGGTGACGATCACGTCGAACTGCCTGGGCGCGCGCATCAGTTGCATGGCCGCCGCATCGACGAAAAGATGCGTGAGTTCGACGTCGGGATAGTCCAGCCCCACGCGCGTGACCACCTCGCGCCACAACTGCATGACCTCGAGTACGTTGGCCTTGTCGACCGAGCACAGTTTGCCGCTGCGCGTGCGCGCGGTGCGGAAGGCCACGTGCGCGATACGCTCGATTTCGGATTCCGCGTAGCGCATGGTGTTGAACGCCTCGCGCTCGCCGTTGGCGTTGACGCCGCTTCCGCGCGGCTCGCCGAAGTAGACGTCGCCGGTGAGTTCGCGCAGGATCATCAGGTCCAGCCCGTCCACCACTTCCGGCTTGAGGGTGGAGGCGCCGATCAGTTCGGGGAACAGGAAGGCCGGGCGGAAGTTGGCGAACAGGCCCAGTTCCTTGCGCAGGCGCAGCAGGCTGGCGCCCGGCCGCATCATGAATGGGATGGCCTCGTCACCCGGCATGCCCGCCGAGCCGAACAGGATGGCATCGGCCTTGCGCGCGATCTCGCTCGTGGCGGCGGGCAGCGGATCGCCGGCGGCATCGATGCCGGCCTGCCCGATCGCCGCCTCCACCAACTCGAGGGGCCGCGCGTCGCCCACCACGGCCTTGAGCACTTTCACGGCCTGCGCCGTGACCTCCGGGCCAATCCCGTCGCCGGGCATCACTGCAATCTTCATTGTCAAAACCTTTCTGTATTTACCTGCAAAGAGCCTGGCCGGCCTCGTGGGCTTGCTCGAACGCTTCGATGGATGCGCGTTGCGCCAGCGTGTAGTCGATCTCGTCCAGCCCCTCCAGCAGGCAATGGCGCGGGAAGGGATCGATGGAGAATGGCTCGGCGTGCCCACGCGGGCCGGTGACGGTCTGTGCCCGCAGGTCCACCTGCAGGTGTGTACCCGGCGCCGCGAGCAGGTCCGCCAGCATTTCCAGCACCACCGCCTCGGGCAGACGGATCGGCAGCAGCCCGTTCTTCAATGCGTTGCCGTGGAAGATGTCGCCAAAGCTGGGCGCGATGACAACCCGGAAGCCGCCGTCGTGCAAGGCCCAGACCGCATGCTCGCGCGATGAGCCGCAGCCGAAGTTGTGCCCGGCCACCAGGATGCGCGCCTGCACGTATGCCGGGTCGTTCAGCACAAAATCGATGCGGCGCATGCCATGCGTGTCGCGCCGCACGTCATGAAAAAGATAGTCGCCGAAGTTGTCGGAGCGCGGCTTCTGCAGGTAGAGCGCGGGCACGATCTGGTCGGTGTCGACGTTCGACCGGGCCAGCGGTACCGCCACCGCGTCGAGTCGTGTGAAAGCTTCCATGGTCGTGGCAATTCCGTGTAGTCAGCGCGGGGAGAGAAGTTCTCTCACGTCGGTCAACCGGCCCGTGACGGCAGCCGCCGCGGCCATCGCGGGGCTCAGCAGGTGCGTGCGCGAACCCGGCCCCTGGCGGCCGACGAAGTTGCGATTGGAGGTCGAGGCGCAGCGCTGGCCCCGGGGCACCTGGTCGCCGTTGGTGCCGAGGCACATGGAGCAGCCGGCATGCCGCCACTGGAGGCCGGCGGCGCGAAACACGGCATCGAGCCCCTCGGCCTCGGCCTGCTGCTTCACCAGGCCCGAGCCGGGCACGACCCAGGCCTCGACACCGTCGGCCACGCGCCGTCCGCGCACCACTTCCGCAGCGCTGCGCATGTCCTCGATGCGGCCGTTGGTACAGGAGCCGATGAAGACGCGGTCCACCGCCAGGTCCGTGAGCGGCTGCCCGGGCCGCAGGCCCATATAGGCCAGCGTGCGCTGCATTGCCTCGCGGCGCTCCGCGTTCGTGGCATCGGACGGGTCGGGCACGTGGCCGGTGATCGGCAACACGTCCTCGGGACTGTTGCCCCACGTGACCATCGGCGCGATGTCGCCGGCCTCCAGTCGCACTTCCCTGTCGAAGCCGGCGCCATCGTCGCCGGGCAAGCGCCGCCAGCGCGCCAGCGATGCGTCCCATGCGGCGCCCTGCGGCGCATCCGGACGGCCAGCCAGCCACTCGAAGGTGGTGTCGTCGGGCGCGACCATGCCGGCGCGCGCACCGGCTTCGATGGACATGTTGCACACGGTCATGCGGCCTGCCATCGAGAGCGCGCGGATCGCCTCGCCCGCGTACTCGATCACATGGCCGGTGCCGCCCGCCGCGCCGATGCGCGCGATGACCGCCAGGATGATGTCCTTGGCCGAGACGCCCTCGGACAACCGCCCGTCGACGACGACGCGCATCGTGCGCGGCTTGCGCTGCCAGATGGTCTGCGTGGCCAGCACATGCGCCACCTCGGATGCGCCGATACCGAAAGCCAGCGCCCCCATCGCGCCGTGCGTGGCGGTGTGGCTGTCGCCGCAGACGATCACGCTGCCCGGCAGGCTCAGGCCCTGCTCCGGTCCCACCACGTGCACGATGCCCTGGCGTATGTCGTCGAGGCCGAAGAAGCGGATGCCGGAGGCCGCGCTGTCGTCGCGCAGGGCCTGCGCCATCGCGCGCTTCTCGGGGTCGGCGATGTCGGCCAGTTCGCGCGAGCCGGTAGGCACGTAGTGATCGGGCGTGGCAAAGGCGCGGTCCGGCCGGCGCACCGCGAGGCCACGCTGGCGCAGCATCTCGAAAGCCGGCGCGGAGCCGTCCTGCACCAGGTGGCGGTCAACGTACAGCAGGCTCTGCCCGTCGTCGCGCTGCATGACCACGTGCGGCTGCCAGATCTTGTCGAAGAGCGTGCGCGGCATCGGCGTCGCGGCAAAGGATGAAGATGGCATGGAGGCTTCGGCAGGAAATGAGGTCAGTCGAGCTTGACGCCGGAGATGCGCACGATCTCCGCGTAGCGGCTGGTTTCGCTCGCCATGAAGCGGCCGTACTCCTCGGGCGTGCCGCCGCCGATCTCGGCGCCGAACGTCAGCATCCGCTTTTGCAGCTCGGGTGACTTCAGCACCAGGTTGGCCTCGGCATTGAGCTTGTCGATGATCGCGCGCGGGGTTCCGGCCGGTGCCGAGAGCCCGTACCAAGACGCGGCATAGACACCTTTCAGGCCCGCTTCATCGAAGGTGGGCACGTCTGGCAAGGCGGGGTTGCGGGCCTTGGACGCCACGGCCAGCGCACGCATGCGGCCACCCGCGACAAAAGGCAGGCAGGTCGTGGTGTCGAGCATCAGCGAGATCTGGCCCGACACCAGGTCGGCCTCGGCCGGCGCCGTGCCCTTGTACGGCACATGGACGATGTCGACCTTCGCCGCCATCGCGAACTGCACGGCCGCAAGATGCTGCGACGAACCGATACCTGCCGAGCCGTAGTTGAGCTTGCCCGGACTTGCGCGGGCCGCGTCGATCACGTCCTTGACCGTCTTGAACGGCGAATCGGCCGGCACGACCAGGATATTGGGAACGGACGAGACATAGACAATCGGCTCGAAGTCCTTGACAGGGTCGAAACCCAGCTTGCTGTACAGGCTGATGTTCACCGCGTTGGGGCTGATCGAGGACATCAGGAGGTTGTAGCCATCGGCTCTCTGGCGCGCCGCAACCTCGGTGCCGATGTTGCCGCCGGCGCCGGCGCGGTTGTCCACCACGAAAGGCTGGCCCAGACGATGGCCAAGTCCATCGGCGACGAGCCTCGCCATGGTGTCGACACCACCACCGGGAGGCCACGGCACCATCAGCTTGACGGGCTGGCTCGGGTAGCGGGCCGCCGGGTCATCGGCCGACGCCGCCGCGTGCGATCCGAGTAACACCGTCGCCACCAGGCAGGCATGCAATTTCTTCATCATGGTTTGTCTCCTGTCTCTGTAATGGCCCCAATGTTATTTGCCGCAACGCTTGGGAAGCAATCACAATAAAGGCATGCAGGCATGAGTAAAATTCATTCCAAATGACACGTCGACTGCCTCCCCTCAACGCCTTGCGCGCCTTCGAAGCAGCGGCACGCTGCGGCAACTTCACGCGCGCAGCACAAGAGCTGTTCGTCACGCAGGGGGCGGTCAGCCGGCATATCGCCACGCTGGAGGACTGGCTCTCCGTGAAGCTGTTCGAGCGCGGGCGCCACGGAATCCGGCTGACGCCCGGCGGCGAGAGCTATTTCGCCAGCATGCGGGTGGCGCTGGACCAGATCGAGCATGGCACCCGTCAGCTTCAGCAAAGCCCCGACGAATGGCTGCTGCGCATCAAGCTGCCACCCACCTTCGCCATCCGCTGGCTGATTCCGCGACTGGCGCGCTTCCATGCGATGTATCCGCGCATCGATGTGCAAATCACCACCTCGCACAAGCCTGCGGACTTCGAACGGGACGACATCGATGTGAGCATCCATTCCGAGCCGAGCCCACCCGTCGGGCAGGGCTACCGCCTGCTGTTCCGCGAAACACTGTTGCCAGTGTGTGCGCCGGCCCTGCTGCAGCGCGAACCCCCGCTGGCCCAACCGGCCGACCTGGCCCATCAGGCGCTGCTGAGCTCGCTCAACCGGCCACACGACTGGCAGGCGTGGCTGGAGGCCGCGGGCGTCCAAGGCGTCGACACCCGGCGCGGCCTGAAATTCGAGAACGCGGCCATGGCCTACCAGGCGGCCGCCGAGGGGCTGGGGGTGATGGTAGGCGTACTCGCATTCGTGCGCGATGACCTGGCCAGCGGGCGCCTGGTGGCACCTTTCGATTTGCGCGTGCCCACGGAAGGCGGCTATTTCATGGCCTGGCGCGCGGACCGTCCGGTCGCGCAGCGGGTGCGCGATTTCGAAAGCTGGATCGCCGCGGAAGCGGCCGCCAGCGAGTCCTGAGTACCCAGGAGACCGCCGCGCTCGCGGCGTGCTTCTTTTTGCTGCCTGCAAATTGCCTGCAATGACTTTTAGTCATTTCTCACATGAGTTAATTGTGATTGAATTGCGGGGATCAATCCTCTATCTTCAGAGCCTAAGTCATTAGGAGACAAGGCTTTTTCGGTGCAATCCGCTCCGCAAAAGACCTCGAAAGCACATGAAGATATTGGCCGATGGCCTGCAATTTCCTGAAGGGCCGGTGGCCCTGTGCGACGGTTCGGTCGTGCTGGTCGAAATGCGTGCGGGCAGGATCATCCGGGTCATGCCCGACGGGCGTATCGACACGGTCACCGAATGCGGTGGTGGTCCCAACGGCGCCGCGATCGGGCCGGACGGCGCGCTCTATGTCTGCGACAACGGCGGCAGCGCCTATGTGCCGGGCCGCTTCACCTCCATCGGGCCGGCGCCTGATTACATTGGCGGCAGCATCCTGCGCGTCGACCTCGCCAGCGGGTCGAGCACGCAGCTGTACACCCACTGCGATGGGCACCGGCTTTCTTCACCCAACGACATCGTCTTCGATGCCCAAGGGGGCTTCTACTTCACGGATTTCGGCAAGAAGCATACGCGCGCACGGGACAGCGGCGGGGTCTACTACGCGCTGCCCGACGGCTCGCACATCGTCGAGGTCGCCTACTCCCTGCTGTCGCCGAATGGCATCGGCCTGTCGCCGGACGGCCGGGTCCTCTATGTGGCCGAGACCGAGACCGCACGCCTGTGGGCCTTCGACATCGTCGAACCCGGCGTGGTCAGGAAGCATCCGTTTCCATCGCCTCATGGCGGGCGCTTGGTCTGCGGATTGGGTGGCTTCCAGCGCTTCGACAGCCTGGCGCTGGACGCGGAAGGACGGATCTGCGTGGCGACCTTGGTCACGGGGGCCATCTCGGTCATCGCCCCGAGCGGCGAACTGTTGCGCCAGCAAACCTTTCCGGACATCTACGTCACCAACATCTGCTTTGGCGGCCCGGACCTGAAGACGGCCTACGTCACGCTGTCCGCAACCGGTCAACTGGTGTCGCTGCCGTGGCCCGAGGCGGGACTGCGGCTCCATTTCAATGCATAGCGTTGCCAGGCCCGGCGACAGCACCAGGAGAAACTCATGAATCGTCGCGAACTCATCACTGCGCTGGCTGCGGCCTGCGCCTCGAACGCGATGCCCGCGCGCGCCGCGAGCCCCTATCCGAACCGGCAGGTCAAGGTGGTGGTTCCCTTCACGGCCGGCGGCGGCACCGACGTAGTTGCGCGCGCGATCGCGGCCAGCCTGTCCCAATCGCTCGGGCAAACCTTCTACGTAGACAACAAGCCAGGCGCCAGCACGGTGATCGGCTCCGACTACGTGGCCAAGGCCGCGCCCGACGGCTACACCTTGCTGGTGGCCAGCGTTCCGCATGCCACCAACCCGTGGATGATGAAGAACCTGCCCTTCGACACCGTCAAGGCCTTCGCGCCGATCTGCCTTGCCGTGCAGGCACCCTTCATCATGGTGGCGTCGTCCACATCGTCGATCGAGTCCATGGACGATGCGCTCGCGTTGGCCAGGACGAAAAAGCTGGCCTTCGCATCCACCGGCAGCGGCACTGCCGATCACCTGTCGATGGAACTGCTGGCGCTGCAGTCGGGCGTCTCCATGACGCACGTACCCTACAAAGGCACCGGCCCCGCGCTCGCGGACGTGATGGGCGGGCATGTGGACCTCATGTTCGCGAACGTGGTGGCGGCGGCACCGCTCGTGAAGTCGGGGAAGCTGCGGGCGCTCGCGACATCGACGGCGCGACGTTCTCCGTCGCTGCCCGACGTGCGCACGGTGAGCGAGATCAGCGGCAAGCCCTTCGACGTCAGCGCCTGGACCGGCCTGCTGGCGCCCGCGGGCACCGACCCCGCGATCGTCGAGCGCCTGAGCGCCGAAGTCCGGAAGGCGCTGCAGACGACCATCACCCGGGAAGCCCTGACGACCAACGGCGCCGAGCCGGTCGGCAGCACACCCGCGGAATTCCAGGCCTTCATCGCCCACGAGATGCAGACCTGGGGCAGGATCATCGCGAAAGCCGGCATCACGCCAAGCTGAGGGAGCCTCGGAGTCCCACATGCCATTCGTCATCCTCGCGCTCGACAAGCCCGGTTCCCAGGCGCTGCGGCAGACGCTCCGGCCCGCGCATCTCGACTACCTCATCGCCCGCCAGGACATGATGCTGGCCGGCGGCGCAGTGCTGGACGACAGCGGCCAGGCAATTGGGAGCCTGATCATCGTCGACACCCAGGACGCGGCAACGGCGCAGGCATTTGCGGGCGCAGACCCATTCAGCGAAGGGCAGCTTTTTGCGTCGGTCCAGATCCTGCCCTGGCGCCAGGCATTCCTCGACAGGCGGCACACACCACCGCGGTCCGCCAGCAACTCCTGACGGACCGGGCCAGCGCGACCTACGACTTGACGTCGATCCGCCGCGCCTGCGCCTGCGCCTGCGCGTGCTGCCGCTGCAGCGGCCACGATCGGTCCGGCTTGTTGCAGCGCGATCGCGCGCCAAAACGCGCCGGCGAAGCGCTCGCTGTTGTGGACCGCCGTGCGCCTGCTCACCTCGACAACGACCGGTTTGCGTTTTCCGAAGACCAGCAGGCCCCTTTTCGGGCCGAGCTACGGTCCGCCGACGCGATTTCAAGACCCTCGGAACTTCTTGAAATCCCCCTCTTGAAATTGCCCCTCTAACAGTTATTTCGGTGACGTTCGGCAGGGTCAGCAAGAAACGGAGGACCTTCACATGACCATGGAAATACTCAGGCAATTGGCCGCGTCGCAGTTGCCGGTCACCTTTCGGACCCAGGACGAGATCGACCGCGTCATGATCCTGGAAGCCGCGGGGTTGATCGTCGCCAGGATGCCCCACAGTCCAGACAACTCGGCACCGTCATCGGCTCGTGAAACGGCGCAGGTTCTCGCGGTCACGCCAAAGGGGCGAGAGGTACTGGCGCGCAATGCGGACTTCCGCGACGAGCCACCCGTCGCAGGCGGTTGAGGGGGCGCCGCGAAGGTCAAGGGCGACACTCGCTGGCCGACTGAACACCTGAAAGCAAGCCATGCCGCCGACACCGCCCACTGTCTCCCTCGCCACGCAAGGGGCCGCCAGCCTTGTCACCCTCGATCGCCCCGAACGCCTCAACGCCATCGGCGCGCGCCTGCTGGAAGACCTGCACCTTGCACTGGTCGAAGCCCACGCAGACTCGAATACGCGGGTGATCGTCCTGACCGGCGCGGGCCGCGCCTTTTGCGCCGGTGACGACCTCAAGGAATTCGCCGAGCAGGCCGCCACGAGCGAATCCGTCGCCGCGATGGGCGCGCAGGTCCAGCAGATCACGCGCGACATCATCTTTGGACCCAAGCTCGTGATCGGCGCCGTCCACGGATATGCCGTGGGCGCAGGCTTCGAATGGGTGCTCAATTGCGACATGGTGGTTGCCGCCGACGATCTGGTTGCATTCTTTCCGGAGATGGCGCTTGGCCAGTTCGTGACGGGCGGGGTGACGCGCCTGCTGCCGCAGCTTGTCGGCTACCAACGGGCCGTGGAACTGATCGTGCTGGGAGAGCGGCTCGATGCGAGTGCCCTGCAACGTCTCGGGCTGGTCAATCGCGTCGTTCCGCGCGACGCAATGTTGTCGACTGCGTTGGAGCTGGCCGGCCAGGTAGCGGACCGCTCGCAGATGGCGACCTTGCAACTCAAGAAAGTGATGACGTCGCAGATGCGGGCACAACTGGACGCCGCGCTTGGACTGGAGGAGCAGGCAGCGATGGCGTGCTTCTCGAATCCCGACACCGCACAGCGCGTCGACGCGTTCGTGCGGCACAAACCCTGAGCGCGAGCCACAGGCCGCAGGGGCCTAACCAGGAAGCTTGAACAAGCTGGTCGCCTCGAGGTCCAGCACCACCACCCCATTCTGGTTGAACAGCTGCCAGCGCCAGTCAAGGATGCCAAGTGCCTTCCCGCTGCGCGACGTGCGCACGGCGACGACCTCCGCGACCAGGCTTAGTGCATCGCCCGGACGAACAGGCTTCGGCCACTTGACGTACTTGAGTCCTGGTGAAGCAAACGATTCGGAGCCCGCCAGTGCGGCTTGGGCAATCAGCCGCATGGCGATCGCGCAGGTGTGCCATCCGCTCGCGATCAACCCCTGGAACGGCCCCTCGCCGGCGGCGGCCGGATCGGTGTGAAACCACTGGGGATCCCAGCTTCGCGCGAACGACAGGACCTCTTCTTCCGTGACCTGGTGAGGGCCCGCCTCGATCAACTGGCCGACGTGGAATTCAGCGAACTTCATGCGCCCCGGATCGTAGGGCTCAATAGGTTTCGAGGTGCAGCCGGCCTTCGCTCTTCAAGCTGGCGCCAACGGTATCCCAGTCCAGGCCGGCTTCCGTCGCCACGTCGCGCAGGGCCAGCACCACGCCCTCCTCCATGCTCTTCAGGCCGCACACGTAGAAGTGCGACTGGCCGTCCTTCAGCAGTTCGGCGAGGTCGGCGGCGCGGGAGCGCATCGCGTCCTGCACATAGCGCTTGGGTTGCCCCGGCGTGCGCGAGAACGCAAAGTTGATGTCGATGAAATCCTTCGGCAGCGTCTGCAGCGGGCCGAAGTACGGCAGTTCCTGCTGCGTGCGCGCGCCGAAGAACAGCATCAGCTTGCCGCCTTCGAACTTGCCGCTCTTGCGCAGGCGCCGCCGCCATTCGGTCATGGCGCGCATCGGCGCGCTGCCGGTGCCGGTGCAAATCATGATGATGTGCGACCTGGGGTGGTTGGGCATCAGGAACGATGCGCCGAAGGGGCCGACGACCTGCACCTTGTCGCCCACCTTGAGGTCGCAAACGTAGTTGCTTGCGACGCCGCGCACGGGCTTGCCCTGGTAATCCGCGGTGACGCGCTTGACCGTCAGCGAGACGTTGTTGTAGCCCGGGCGTTCGCCGTTGCGCGGGCTGGCGACCGAGTATTGCCGTGCGAAGTGCGGCTTGCCGTTGGCATCCGTGCCGGGCGGAATGATGCCGAGCGACTGGCCTTCCAGCACCGGGAACGGCATCGAGCCGAAGTCGAGCACGATGTGGTGGGTCTGGTTCTCGAAGCCGGCTTCCGTGCAGTTGAAGTTGCCGACCACGGTCGCGGTCGTCGGCTTCTTGGGCGGATGCAGGTTGGTGTACGCATGCGCGGCGGACCAGGGTGGCGTCGTGGCGCCGTACTGGGCCGAATTGAACACCGGTTCGCCGGGTTCGGACGGCGGCTGGGGCGCCGCGCTGGGTGGCGGCATCTGCGGCTCGGCGTCCGCGGAGACGCCTTCGGCCTCCAACTGCTCGGGCGTCAGCTCGGCCGGAAGTTCGTCCCAGGTGAGTTGCTCTTCGATGGAGTACGCGCGCACCGCGGGCATGGTGCGCCAGTTGTCGATCGAGCCCGTGGGGCACGGCGAGATGCAGGCCATGCAACTGTTGCAGACGTCCGCGTTCACCACGTAGTTGCGGTCGTCGTGCGTGATGGCACCGACCGGGCAGGTGGCTTCGCAGGTGTTGCAGCGGATGCAGATCTCGGGGTCGATCAGGTGCTGCTTGATGACGTTGACTTCGACCATGTTCATCGTGTGTCTCCTTTACCCGCTCCTCTCCGGGAGAGGGGGCCGTTCTTCGATCAGCCGAAGCGGATGTACTCGAAATCGACCGGCTGGCGGTTGATGCCCATCACCGGCGGCGCGATCCAGCCGGCGAACTTGCCGGGCTCGACGACGCGTCCCATCAACGATGCCACGAATGCGAAGTCCTCGGGCGTCGGCAACCATTCGCTCTTCTTCGCGGCCCATTCCTGCTCGTTGACCACGCGGCCTTCGGGCGACATCTTGATGCCGGCCAGCGCGCCGATCTGGCGGTTGAAGGCCTTGTGCGGCACGACCAGGCGCGTCGGGATACCGGCCTTTTCGAGCACCTTGTTCCAGCGGCCGACGCCGGCGACGGAGTCCTTGATGAAGTCGTCGCGCAGCACTTCGTTGAGCGCGTTGAGCATCGGCACGTCTTTCTCGAGGAGCTGGCCGTCCTTCACCTCGAGCACCTTGTAGGTCTGGCCCTTGAGGATGTGGTCGTCGGTGCGCTTGCCTTCCTCGTAGCGGCCCTTCAGGCCCGAGCTGTAGAAGGTGGCCGCATTGCTCGACTGGTCGGCGCCGAACAGGTCGATGGTCACGCTGTAGTGGAAGTTCAGGTAGCGCTGGATCGTGCCGAGGTCGATGGCGCCGGCTGCGCGCACCTTCTGCGGGTCGTCGGTCTTCAGTTCGTTCATGACGGCCGCGGTGCGCGACAGCACGCGCGACACGCCGCTTTCGCCGACGAACATGTGGTGCGCCTCTTCGGTCAGCATGAACTTGGTCGTGCGTGCCAGCGGATCGAATGCGCTCTCCGCCAACGCCGACAGCTGGAACTTGCCGTCGCGGTCGGTGAAGTAGGTGAACATGAAGAAGGCCAGCCAGTCCGGCGTCTTCTCGTTGAAGGCGCCGAGGATGCGCGGGTTGTCCTGGTCGCCCGACTGGCGCTGCAGCAGCGCTTCGGCCTCCTCCCGGCCGTCGCGGCCGAAGTGCTTGTGCAGCAGGTAGACCATGGCCCACAGGTGGCGGCCCTCTTCCACGTTGATCTGGAACAGGTTGCGCATGTCGTACATGCTGGGCGCGGTGAGGCCCAGATGGCGCTGCTGCTCGACCGAAGCCGGCTCGGTGTCGCCCTGCGTGACGATGATGCGGCGCAGGTTGGCGCGGTGCTCGCCGGGCACGTCCTGCCAGGCCTTCTCGCCCTTGTGGTCGCCGAAATGGACTTCGCGGTTGGCATCGCCCGGGTTCAGGAAGATGCCCCAGCGGTAGTCGCGCATCTTGACGTGGCCGAACTGGGCCCAGCCTTGCGGATCGACGCTCACCGCCGTGCGCAGGTACACGTCGTAGTTGGTCGAGCCGTCCGGGCCGACGTCGTCCCACCAATGGATGAAGTTGGGCTGCCAGCCTTCGAGCGCGCGCTGCAGCGTGCGGTCTTCGCCGAGGTTGACGTTGTTGGGAATCTTCTCGCTGTAGTTGATCGTGCTCATCGCTGGCCCTTTGGGAAGTGGTTTCCGGACGTTATGACTGTTGGCTCAGACGCGGTTCAGGTCGAAGCCGGCCTTCTCGCCGGTGCCGTAGACCTTGAGCGCGCCCTTTTCGCCGACCGCGTTGGGGCGGTTGAAGATCCAGTTCTGCCAGGCGGTGAGCCTGCCGAAGATGCGGGTGTTCATGTTCTCGCGCTGGGCGAAGCGCAGGTTGGCTTCGAGGCCGGTCAGCGAGTCGGGCGACATGGCGGCGCGCTCTTCGAGTGCGATGCGGATTTCGTCGGCCCAGTCGATGTCGTCGGGGGCGGCGGTGACGAGGCCGAGCTTGAGTGCCTCGTCGGCATCGAGTTCGCGGCCGATCGCGGAGCGCGCGGCGGCGAGCGGCGCCTCTTCCTCGTAGAACCGACGTTGCAGGCGGCTTTGGTCATTGACCATCGGCAGCTTGCCGAAGTTGACTTCGTTCAGGGACAACTTTGGCGCGTGTTCCGGATCGTCGGGCAGCGCGAGCATGTAGGCACGGTCGGCGGCAAAGGCCAGTTCGGCCAGGCTGCCCGCGAAGCAGGAGTCGGAGTCGATCAACGCGAACAGGCTGCGCGACGACACGTCCAGGCGCGCCATCGTCCGACGCAGCAGGCCGATGGTTTCGCGCACGAACCAGTGGCTTTCGTTGGCCAGCATCGTCGCGTCGCTGGCCAGCACTGCCGCCGGATCGCCCTTGGTCTTGAGCACCCAGGTGCCGATGTCGAGTTCGTTGGTACGCATACAGAGGATCGCGTCGTCGAGTTCGCGCGCCATCGCGAACGGCCACCACGAACCGCCTGCGGCCTCGATGCCGGCGATGTCTGTCGGCTGCGCGCCGGCCGGCGCATGGATGGTGAAGGTTGCGGTGCGCCCTGCCCGATCGATCTCGACCTGCACATGCTTGTAGCGCAGACCGTTCTCGCCGTCTTCGCGCTCGATGCGGGTCAGGGCCACGCCCCTGGCGCCCGTGCCGGCTTGCGGACGAATGCTCTTCTCGCCCAACTCGACCGCACGCTGCTGCACCGTGGCCGCGAATTGCGCAGGCTTGACCACCTTGTCGACCAGCCGCCAGTCGACCGCACGCTGCCCGCGCACGCCTTCGACGCTGGTGCAGAAGATGTCGGCCAGGTCGTGGCGCACATGGCGCTTGTCGGTCACGCGCGTCAGGCCGCCGGTTCCGGGCAGCACGCCCAGCAGCGGCACCTCGGGCAGCGAGACCGACGACGAGCGGTCGTCCACCAGGTAGATCTCGTCGCAGGCCAATGCCAGTTCGTAACCGCCGCCGGCACAAGCGCCATTCACCGCCGCCAGGAACTTGATGCCCGAATGCTTCGACGTGTCTTCGATGCCGTTGCGCGTTTCGTTCGTGAACTTGCAGAAGTTCACCTTCCAGCTGTGGCTCGACACACCCAGCATGAAGATGTTGGCGCCCGAACAGAAGATGCGGTCCTTGGCGCTGGTGACGATGACGGAGCGCACTTCCGGATGCTCGAAGCGCACGCGGTTCAGCGCGTCGTTGAGTTCGATGTCCACGCCCAGGTCGTAGCTGTTGAGCTTGAGCTTGTAGCCGGGGCGGATGCCGCCGTCTTCGGCAATGTCCAGGGTCAGACGCGCCACGGCGCCCTCGACGCCGAGCTTCCAGTGGCGGTATTGGGTCGGGTCGGTGCGGTAGTCCACGGAAGCCGGCGCGGTAGCGGTTTCAGTCATTTCGAGGTCTCCTGGGGCGATGAATATAGGAATAATAATGCAGAAAACGGATTGAATCTTCCGCCATGACATGCATCATTATGCATGTTTTGTGGCAGGTCAATGTTTGCATCGATTTATTACAAATTTGGCGACCGTGAAGGCTCAGGCAGGTTCGGACAGGCTCTCGCGGACAGCGGCGCGCAAGGCCTGGAAGCTTTGCGCGAGGTCGCGGCCCGATGTGTCGACGGTGAGATCGGCCTTGGAATAGAAAGCGGCGCGGCCGGTCAGGATGCGGCGCAAGTCGTCCATCGCCTCCTTGCTGGCCGCCATGGGACGGGTATCGCCCTGGGCAGCGACACGGCCCATGTGCTCCTCGGGCGCGGCCTGCAGCCACACGGTGAGGCAATGGGCCAGCAACTCGTTGAAGGTGGCCGGGTCGGAGACGATGCCGCCGGGTGTGGCAATCACCACCTCGCCGTAGATCTGCACCGCTTCCTCCAGCGCGCGCCGTTCGTAGCGGCGGTAGGCATTGGTGCCATAGAGGTCGTGGATCTCGCGCACGCTGCAGCCGGCGATCTTCTCGATCTCGCGGCTCAGTTCGATGAATGGCACTTCCAGATCGTCCGCCAGCATCTGGCCGAGCGTGGACTTGCCGGCGCCGCGCAAGCCGATCAATGCAATCCGCCGGCTGCGTGCCGGATCGCTGGAAGGCGAATCCAGCAGTTCGCTCAATGCGATGCGCGCGCGCCGCAAATCCGCTTCGCCGCGCCGCTCCAGCAACTCGCGGATCAGCAGCCATTCCGGGGAACGGGTCGTCACATCGCCGAGCAACTCCGCAAGCGAACACTGCAGCGCGGTGGACACCTGCTGCAGCACCAGGATCGACGCGTTGCCGGTGCCGTATTCCAGGTTCGCAAGGTGACGCTCGGAGACGCCCGCACTCAATGCGACTGCCTTGCGGGTCAGGCCCCGGCGCGCGCGCAGGTTGCGCACGCGCTCGCCCAGGGCCACCAGCAACGGGTTCTTCATTTCTTCCTCGGCGACGCTCACGGCCACGTCGGCTCGCTCATTCATATGAATCCTTCCTTCCTGGATGGCATCTCGGGGTTAACACCATGGATGCACTATATTGCTTGACAGCGTTTGAGTGCCTGCGTATCGTTTCTCACAGGCAAGATACTGCACATGGCGACTTACCGCAAGCTCGCCACAAGTCTCCACACCCCAGAAGACCCTCCAACGATGTCCAAAGAATCCTTTCACCAACTAGTCGCCAGCCTCTCGGCCGAGATTGCCGGCCGGCCACTCGACCAGGAACTCGACGGGTGGCTCAACGCCCACCATGGCGCCGGAACGCCGAGCTTCGAAGGCTTGAAGCAAGCCTGCATCGAAGGCGTAGCACAGGGCTGGTTGTGCGACCGCGAAGGCGGCGGCATCCGTTACGGGCGAGTCTTCAAGCCGGAGGATGCGTTGCAGCGCTTTTCCGTCGACGTGGTCGACATGCAGGACATTGCCGGCCCGCACCACAGCCATCCTCACGGCGAGATCGATCTCATCATGCCGCTCGAAGGCGATGCGACCTTCGACGAGCGGCCCGCCGGCTGGTGCGTCTATCCACCCGGCAGCGCGCACTGCCCGACCGTTGCATCGGGCCGCGCGCTGGTTCTCTATCTGCTGCCGGAAGGCCAGATCCAGTTCACCAGGTGACGCATTGCCTGAGGAAGAAGCACAACGAAGCCGAGGAGACAAACGCAATGGCCTTGCCCCAGACCTTCAACTTCGCGGAGCACCTGTTCGCGCTCAACCGGGGCCGCGCGCAGAAAGTCGCCTATGTCGACGACCACGGCGCGATGACTTACGGCGAGTTGGAAGACCGCGCCCGGCGTTTTGCGTCGGCATTGCTCGGCGCAGGCATCCGGCGGGATGACCGCGTGCTGCTGCTCCAGCTTGACAGCAATGACTGGCCAGTGAGCTTTCTCGGCTGCCTTTATGCGGGCATCGTGCCGGTCGCGGTCAACACGATGCTCACCGCCGACGACTACGCCTACATGCTCGACCACAGCGGGGCCAAGGCCGCGCTGGTGTCGGGCGCGTTGCTCGGCATGCTGCAGCAGGCGATGGCGAAGGGGCCGAACCAGGTCGGGCAGTTGTTCGTGTCGCATCCAGCGGGCGAACTGCCGCCCGGCGCGGTGAGCATCGGCGCAGCCATCGCTGCTTCCACGCCGCTGGCCGAGCCCGCCGCGACCGCGCCGCAGGACCACGCCTTCTGGCTCTACTCCTCCGGCTCGACCGGGCGGCCCAAGGGCACCGTGCACACGCATGCCAACCCGTGGTGGACGGCGGAACTGTTCGGCAAGCCGGTGCTTGGGCTGAAGGAGGACGACGTCTGCTTTTCCGCGGCGAAGCTGTACTTCGCCTACGGCCTGGGCAACGCCCTCACCTTTCCGCTGTCGGTCGGCGCGACCGTGGTGCTCATGGCCGAGCGGCCGACGCCGGATGCCACGTTCAAGCGCTGGACTGCGAATGACATCAAGCCGACCGTCTTCTTCGGCGCACCCACCGGCTTCGCGGGCATGCTGGCGTCGCCTGCCCTGCCGGCGCGGGACAAGGTTGCGTTGCGCATGTGCTCGTCCGCCGGCGAGGCGCTGCCGGGTGAAATCGCGCAGCGCTTCAAGTCGCACTTCGGCTGCGAGATCATCGACGGCATCGGCTCGACCGAGATGCTTCACGTCTTCATTTCAAACCGTCCGGGCGACATTCGCTACGGCACCACCGGCAAGCCCGTTGCCGGCTACGAAATCGAACTGCGCGGCGAAGACGGCAAGCCGGTGGCCGTCGGCGAGGTCGGTGACCTCTTCATCAAGGGCCCGAGCGCCGCGCTGATGTACTGGGGCAACCCCGAGAAAACGCGCGACACCTTCCGGGAAGGCTGGACCCGCAGCGGCGACAAGTACTCGCGCGACGCCGACGGCTACTACACCTACGCCGGGCGCAGCGACGACATGCTGAAGGTCAGCGGCATCTATGTCTCGCCATTCGAGGTCGAGTCGACGCTGATGCTGCACCCGGCCGTGCTCGAGGCCGCGGTGATCGGCAAGGAAGACGCGGACGGGCTGACCAAGACCAAGGCGTACGTGGTGCTGAAGGCCGGGCAGTCGGCGAGCGACGACGAACTCAAGGCCTTCGTGAAGGAACGGCTTGCGCCATACAAGTACCCGCGCTTCATCGAATTCATCGAGGAATTGCCGAAGACGGCGACCGGGAAGATCCAGCGCTTCCGGCTGCGGGACCGGGAGAAGCAGGCTTGACCGAATTCGCCGGCATCCGCTGGCGGGAGCGTGAGGTGTGCATCGAATACGTGCGCATTGCACCCGGGCGCACCGACGCGCCGCTGGTCGTCTTCCTGCACGAAGGCCTGGGTTCGGTTGCGATGTGGAAGGATTTTCCGCAGCAACTGTGCGATGCCGGCGGCTTTCGCGGACTGGTGTTCTCACGCCCCGCATATGGACGATCGACGCCGCGCGACGAAGACGAACGCTGGGATATCGACTTCATGCATCGCCAGGCTTATGAAGTGCTGCCGGCGTTCTTCGAAGCGATCGGCCTTCACGAAAAGCCCTGGCTCTTCGGCCACAGCGACGGCGGCTCCATCGCCCTGCTCTACGCCGCGCGCTTCCCGGACAAGGTGGCCGGCATCGTGGTTGTCGCGCCGCACATCTTCGTGGAAGACGTGACGGTCGCCAACATCGAGGAAGCGCGCACGGCCTACGAGACCACCGACCTGCCGCAACGGCTCGGCAAGTACCACGACAGCGCCGATTCGGCCTTCTGGGGCTGGAACCGCATCTGGCTGCATCCGCCCTTCCGCCAATGGAACATCGAAGCCGAACTTGCCGGCATTCGCTGCCCGGTGCTCGCCATCCAGGGCATCGACGACGAATACGGCACGCTGGAACAGATCCGCGGCATTGCCCGCCGCGCGCCGCAAACGCAACGGGTCGAGTTGGCCGACTGCGGGCATTCCCCACACCGCGATCAGCCGGAACAGGCAATAGTCTCGGCAGTTACGTTCATTGACCAGAATCGGAGCCCCAAACCATGAGTCATCGCATCGCTCGCACCACCCTCACCGCGCTCGCATTGGCCTGCATTGCCACGCTCGGCCATGCCCAGCAAGGCAAGCTGAAGGTCGGCCTCATGCTGCCCTACAGCGGCACCTACACGGCGCTCGGCGTGGCCATCGAGAACGGCTTCAGGCTGCACGTCGATGAACTCGGCGGCAAGCTCGCCGGCCGCGAGATCGAATACGTCAAGGTCGACGACGAGTCCGACCCGGCCAAGGCCACCGACAACGTCAACAAGCTCATCAAGCGCGACAACGTCGACGTGATCATCGGCACCGTGCATTCGGGCGTTGCCATGGCCATGGCGAAGGCCGCCAAGGAAAGCGGCACCGTCCTGATCGTGCCCAACGCGGGCGCCGACGCCGTGACCGGCCCGATGTGCGCGCCGAACATCTTCCGCAGTTCGTTCTCGAACTGGCAACCGGCGTTTGCGATGGGCGAAGTCGCGGCCAAGCAGGGCAAGAAGCGCGCGATGACCATCACCTGGAAATACGCTGCGGGCGACGAGTCGGTGGCCGGGTTCAAGGAAGGCTTCGAAAAAGGCGGCGGCAAGGTCATCAAGGACCTGACGGTGCCCTTCCCCAACGTGGAATTCCAGGCGCTGCTGACCGAGATCGCGGCGGCCAAGCCCGATGCCGTCTATGCCTTCTATGCCGGCGGCGGCGCGGTGAAGTTCGTCAAGGATTACGCGGCGGCCGGCCTCAACAAGACGATCCCGCTGTACGGCCCGGGCTTCCTCACCGACGGCACGCTCGACGCGCAAGGCGATGCGGCGCAAGGCATGCTGACCACGCTGCACTACGCGGATGGCCTGAACACCGCGCGCGACACCAGCTTCCGCACGGCCTACGCCACCAAGTTCAAGCTGCAGCCCGACGTGTATGCGGTGCAGGGCTACGACGCGGCGCAAATGCTGGCCATCGGCATGAACGCGGTGAAGGGCGACCTGAGCAAGAAGGCCGAGTTCGCCGGCGCCATCGAAAAGGCGAAGATCGACAGCCCGCGGGGCCCTTTCACCGTGAGCAAGTCGCACAACCCGGTGCAGGATTTCTACCTGCGCAAGGTTGAAGGCAAGGAGAACAAGCTGGTGAATGTCGCCGTGAAGGGCCTGAGCGACCCCGGCCGCGGCTGCAAGCTGTAGGTATTGCTCGCCCCCAGGCTCCGCGATACTGCGTATCGCTCCTCCCACCCCCTTGCAACGCCAGCGGCCCGGCAAAGCCGGTTCCGCGGCGTTTCACGAATGAATGCGTATACGGAAGTGCCCGGTGGATATTGGAACTTTCCTCGTTCAGTGCCTGAACGCCGTTCAATACGGCCTGCTGCTGTTTCTTGTCGCCTCGGGTCTGACGCTGATCTTCGGGATCATGGGCGTCATCAACCTGGCGCACGGCAGCTTCTACATGATCGGCGCCTACATGGCGTTTGCGCTGTCGCCGCTGTTCGGCGACCAGTTCATCGTGATGCTGGTGGCCGGCGTGGTGCTGGCGGCGGTGTTCGGCTACCTGCTCGAATGGGCATTCTTCAGCTACCTCTACCAGCGTGACCACCTGCAGCAGGTGCTGATGACCTATGGGCTCATCCTGGTGTTCGAGGAATTGCGCTCGATCCTCATCGGCAACGACGTGCATGGCGTAAAGGTGCCGCCCTGGCTGGACGGCAGCTTCGCGCTTGGCGACCTCATGAGCTACCCGTGGTACCGGCTCTTCGCCTCGGCTGCGTGCATCGTGCTCGCGATCGGGCTCTACTGGGTGGTGAACCGGACGCGGCTCGGCATGATGGTGCGGGCCGGCGCAAGCAACCGCGACATGGTGCGCGGGCTGGGTATCGACATCCGAAGGCTGTACCGCATCGTGTTCGCGGCCGGCGTGGCGCTCGCGGCGCTGGCCGGCATGATCGCGGCGCCGATGTCGTCGGTGTACCCGGGCATGGGCGCGAGCGTGCTGATCATCTGCTTCGTTGTGGTGGTGATCGGCGGCATCGGCTCGATCACCGGCGCGCTGGTTGCATCGCTGCTCGTAGGGTTCGTCGACACCTTCGGCAAGGTGTTCTTCGCCGAGTTGAGCGGCATGGGTGTGTACGTGCTGATGGCCATCGTGCTGATCTGGCGCCCCGAAGGCCTGATGGGAAAAAGATGACTCACCCCCAAGCTGCGCGCACTTCGTGTCGCTTCGCCATCCCCCTCGCCGGGGGCAACACCAGCGGCCCGGCAAAGCTGGTTCCGCGGTGTTTCCCGAACTTGCCCAGTGCGCACCGAACGATATGAAAAACCTGCTGTCGAACAGCCTGCCCCTGGCCTGCGCGCTCATCCTCGCGCTGCTCGGGCCGATGATGAGCCCGTACGTCTCGGACTTCATCGTCAAGGTGATGATCCTCTCGATCTTCGCGTTGAGCCTCGAACTGCTGGTCGGCATGACGGGGCTGGTGAGCCTGGGACATGCGGCGTTCTACGGCATCGGCGCGTATGCCACCGTGCTCGGCTCGGGCAAGGAAGGCGGCTCGATCTCGACGCTGCTGCCGTTGGCGATGGGTTGCGCCGCGGCGTATGCGCTGGTCGTCGGCGCGCTCAGCCTGCGTACGCGCGGCGTGTACTTCATCATGGTCACGCTGGCGTTCGCGCAAATGGCTTTCTTCGTGTTCCACGACACCAAGGTCGGGGGTGGCAGCGACGGCGTCTACATGTACATCCGGCCGGTCCTCGGCTCGATCGACCTGGACAACAGGTATGCGCAGTTCTATGCGGTGCTGGCCGCGCTGGTCTTCACGTATGGCTTGCTGGCACTGATCCGCCGCTCGCGCTTCGGTGCCGCCCTGGCGGGCATCCGCGTCAACGAACAGCGCATGCGCGCGGCCGGGTTTCCGGTGTATGGCTACAAGCTTGCGGCCTTCGTGATCGCGGGCGCACTGGCCGGGCTGGCCGGCTTCCTCGTGGCCTCGCGCGACGGCGTGGTCAACCCCGAGCTTCTGGCCTGGCACAACTCGGGCGAGGTGCTGCTGATGATCATTCTTGGCGGACTCGGCCATCTGCGCGGCGCAGTGATCGGCGCAGTGGCGTTCACGCTGCTGAAGGAATTCCTGTCGACACAGGCATTCGTCGGACCGCTGGCGGACCATTGGCAATTGACGCTCGGCATCGCGATCATCGCGTTCGTCGCATTGCTGCCGAAGGGCATCATCGGCATTGCTTCGCGCTTCTCACCGAGGGGAGCGACATGAGCACCGCACGGCCGCCCGAAGGTGCTCGGACCGCAGTGCGCAGCACGGAGGTTTTCCAATTCACCGCACGGCCGCCCGAAGGTGCTCGCACCGCAGTGCGCAGCGCGGAGGTTTTCGAATTCACCGCACGGCCGCCCGAAGGTGCGCGCGACGCAGTGCGCAGCACGGAGGTTATTCAATGAACGCACTGCTCGGCGTCGAGAAACTGACGCGCCGCTTCGGCGGGCTTGTGGCCGTGAACGCGGTGAACATCGATTTGCACCAGGGCGAAGTGCATGCGGTCATCGGCACCAATGGCGCGGGCAAGTCGACGCTGATCAACATGCTCTCCGGCGAAATCGCCGCATCCGAGGGCTGCATCAAGCTGGAAGGCGAGGAAATCACGACGCGCGCCCAATCGCGCCGGGCGCGCGACGGCGTCGGACGCAGCTACCAGCGCACGACGATCTTTCCGGAGTTTTCCGTGCACGAAAACTGCCGCCTGTCGGCGCAGGCGGCGGCGCCGAAGCCCTGGGCCATCTGGGAAGCCTCGCGACGCTGCGCCACCAGCAATGCAGCCGCCGAGGAAGCACTGGCCGCCGCCGGCCTGTCAGCCGACGCGCAGCGCATTGCCGGCACGCTGAGCCATGGCGCCAAGCGGCAGCTCGAAGTGGCGATGTGCCTGGCCACGCGGCCGCGTGTGCTGCTGCTGGACGAACCGCTCGCCGGCATGGGCGCCGAGGAAACCGAACGCATGCTGGCGCTGCTCACGCAGTTGAAGGCATCGCATGCGATCCTGCTGGTGGAGCACGACATGGACGCGGTATTTCGCATCGCGGACCGCATCACGGTGATGGTCAACGGCACCGTCATCGCAACCGGCGATCCGGACTCGATCCGCAACAACGTCGAAGTCAGAACCGCTTACCTGGGCGAGGAATAGGATGAAACACCCCCGAAGCGCCTGCGGCGCCTCCCCCTCGAGGGGGCGCACCCAGCGGCCCGGCGAAGCCGGTTCCCCGGGTGCCCACGAACAGACCTCGCCATGCTCGTCCTGGTTTCAAGCGTCGCGCAAGACGCTCCAGCGTCATGGAGCACTGACATGACTTGCCCCTGCGCTCATCACTTTGTCTTCGTATATCGCTGTCTCCGAAGGGGGGCCTCAGTGCCCTTCGGGCGGCCGGGCGGGCACTGACATGCTCCAGGTCCAAGGCATCAACACCTACTACGGCGACAGCCACATCCTGCGCGGCGTCGATGTCGAGCTGCCGGCATCGATATCCGTCGGCCTTCTCGGACGCAACGGCATGGGCAAGACCACGCTGATCCGCACGCTGATGGGCTATGTGCGCCCGGCTTCGGGCCACGTGAAGCTCGACGGTCAGGACGTGACCGGCTGGGCGCCGGAGAAGATGGCGCGGCGTGGCATTGGCTACGTGCCCGAAGGCCGGGGCATCTTTCCGAATCTCTCGGTCAAGGAGAACCTCTTGATGAGCGCACGCCCCGGCATCGACGGCCAGCGTGCATGGACCTTCGAGCGCGTGATGGCGACGTTTCCGCGCCTCACCGAACGGCTCTCGCACGGCGGCCAGCAACTCTCGGGCGGAGAGCAGCAGATGCTGTCGATCGGCCGCGCGTTGATGACGAACCCGCGCCTGCTGATCCTCGACGAGGCCACCGAAGGCCTGGCGCCGCTGATCGTGGCGGAGATCTGGCGCGTGATCGCCGACATCCGCACGACCGGCATCGCAACGCTCATCGTCGACCGCGATTGGCGCAAGGTGCTTGCGCACACCGATCGCGCCGTCGTCATGGAAAAGGGCCGGATCGTGCTGGCCTCTGAATCGGGCGCACTGGCTGCCTCGCCCGAAGCCTTGTCGGCACTGCTCGGCGTCTGACGATGCGCCCGGCGCGAGCGAGGCCGCCTTTCGCCTCAAAAGCTCAGGAAGCTGGCTGCGCGCGGAAGGCGCCCGGATAGCTGGGCGATCCGGGGTGCGCAGGTTGAGCGTCAACGGCGGCCTCGATCGGCGTGGCCTCCAGGGCCTCGAGTTGCTCAATTCCCGTGGGGGTCAGGCGCAACAGCGAGCGCGGGCTGTTTTCGTCGATGGGCGTGCCGAGTTCATAGTCGACCCATTCGGCCCAACCCTCGTCGAGCAGCCTCTGGCTGGCATTCGGCGAGATCCCATTTCCTCGTTGGGCATCGAGCAATGCCCGCTTGAGATCGGAGGGTGACATCAGCATCGGAGTCTGGTTAAAAAACCAGTGGTTGGTTGGATGTAAGAAATTGTATGTACCAAGCGCGCAAGGACAATACATCTTTCGCTCTACATGTAGATAGGCTGGGGCAAGCTGGTGCGCCGCATTTGTCAGCCAATTACTACCCGAAATGTCGGCACTGGCCGTTGAAAGCCCTTCAGCATCAGGTCCCCCGCGGGCTCCGCGCCCAACCGTCCGTCGAGCGCGCCCACCACGCGCCGCGACATCAGGATCTCGCCGCCCGCGGCTTCGCCACAGAGGCGCGCAGCGAGATTGGTCACGGTGCCGATGGCGCCGTAGTCGATGCGACCGGGAAAGCCGATGCCGCCGATGGTGGCGAAGCCCTGCGCTATGCCAATGCCCATCGTCAGGTCGTAGCCGCGCCGCTTCCATTCGGCGCTGAGCGCCGCAACCTCCTGCTGCATGGCCTGCGCCATCTGCACGGCGCGCAGGCCGGGGTCGGGGATCGGCACAGGGTCGTTGAAAAACACCATCATCCCGTCGCCCGAAAAGCGCTCCAGCGTGCCTTCATAGTGCAGGATCAACCGGCCCATGGCGGCGTGGTATTCGCCCAGCACGCCCATCACTTCCTCCGGCTCGGCGGTCTCGGTGAAGGCGGTGAACCCGCGCAGGTCGAGGAACACGACGGTGATCTCGCGGCGATGGCTCTTCAGCGGATCGTCGGCGCCGCCGGCAACGATCAGTTCGGCCAGTTGCGGCGAGAAGAAGCGCTTCAGCCGTCCCAGGTTTTCCAGCTCGCGCACACCTGAAGCAACCCGCTCCTCCAACTGCCGATTCCACTGCGCCAGTTCAGCGCTCTGTCGCTGCACTTCGTCGTACAGATGCTTGATGCGCAACAGCGAGCGCACGCGCGCCAGCAATTCGGCCTGGCTGACAGGCTTGGTCAGGAAGTCGTCGGCGCCGGCGTCGAGGCCCTTGATGCGCTCCTTGTCGGGGTCGAGCGCCGTCACCAGCACCACCGGCAGCATCGCGTGCGCCGGATCCGCGCGGATCGCCGTGCACACCTCGTAGCCGCTCATGCCGGGCATCATCACGTCGAGCAACACGAGGTCGGGCTTCTCGGTGGCCAGCAACGCAAGCGCCTGCGGGCCGGACAACGCAGTGACCACGTCAAAGCCCTTCACCGTCAGGATGTCGGCGAGCAGCTTGACGTTCACCGGAACGTCATCGACGACGAGTATCTTGGAAGCTGTGGCGTTCACTGCGTCTGCCTCCCCGGACCCAGAAACCGCTTCACGGTCGCGCGGAAATGCTTCAGGTCGATCGGCTTGGTGATGAAGGCATCGAAGCCCGAGTTGATGACCTTCTGCTGCTCGTCCGGCATGACGGATGCGGACACGGCAAGGATCGGGATGGCGTCGAGCGCGCGCTCGGAGCGGATGCGGCGCAACGCCTCGGCACCGTCGAAGTCGGGCAACTGGATGTCCATGAGGATCAGGTCCGGCACCTTTTCGGTCGCGAGTCGCACGCCCTCGGCACCAGTGGCCGCCTCCAGCGTGGCATGGCCTTCGAACTGGAGAATGTCGCGCACGAGCTTCATGTTCTTTTCGTTGTCTTCGACGATCAATATGGTGGACATGAGGAAACCTCCATGCTGCGCACTGTGGTGCCGGCGCCTGCCGCATTCAAGCTCCACGAGGGGGCTGACACCGGATGTCTCATTGGTTGACCTCCGTGCTTCGCACCGCGGTGCCGAGCGCCTTCGGGCGGCCGGGCGGAATCATCTGAAAACCTCCGTGCTTCGCACTGCGGTGCCGAGCACCTTCGGGCGGCCGGGCGGAGTCATCTGAAAACCTCCGTGCTTCGCACTGCGGTGCCGAGCACCTTCGGGCGGCCGGGCGGAAATCATCTGAAAACCTCCGTGCTTCGCACTGCGGTGCCGAGCACCTTCGGGCGGCCGGGCGGTGCTCATGAGGTCGCCTCCAGCACCCGTTCAGGAAGGACAAACGCAAAGGTCGATCCCTGGCCCGGCGCGCTTTCAAGGCGCATCGTTCCGCCGTGCAACTCGACGAAGCGTTTGGCCAGGGCCAGGCCGAGGCCGGTGCCTTCGGCCTTGCGCAGGTATTCGCCGGTGGCCTGCCGGAACTCCTCGAACACCAGCGACTGCTGCTCGGGGGCAATGCCCACGCCGGTGTCGACGACGGCGATTTCCACCGCATGCTCGAGTTTGCGCGCGCGCAGCGTCACGCAGCCGCCTGCGGGCGTGAACTTGACCGCGTTCGACAGCAGGTTGATGAGCACCTGCTTGAGCTTGCGCTGGTCGGCCACCCAGTCGCCGAGGCCTTCGTCGACGTCGAGCGTCAACGTCAGCCCCTGTCGCAGCGCGCGCTCGCGCACGAGCGTCAGGCTGTTGTCGAACAGCACCGGCAGGTTGATCGACGACAGGTCCAGTTCCATGCGGCCGGCCTCGATCTTGGAGAGATCGAGGATGTCGTTGATGAGTGACAAAAGGTGGTGGCCCGAGGAGTTGATGTCGCTCAGGTACTCCAGTTGCTTGTCGTTGAGGTCGCCGAACATCTTTTCCGACAAGACCTCGGAAAAGCCAATGATGGCGTTGAGCGGCGTGCGCAATTCGTGCGACATGTTGGCGAGGAACTCCGACTTGTGCTGGTTGGCCTGCTCGAGCTCGCGGCTCGTGGTCCGGATCTCGTGGATCAGGCGCGCATTGCGGATGGCGATCACCGCCTGATCGGCAAAGGTCAGCAGCATTGCCGTCTCCTTGGCACTGAACGGCTCGCGCGTGTGGCGGCCGACCAGGATCGTGCCGATGCGCCCTTCTTCCGCCAGCATCGGCACCATCGCGAGCGACTTGCAGCCGACGATCTCGCAGCCGTGCCGAAGCGTTTCGGACATGCCGGCCGCGCTGGCAACGTCGGGAAAATGCGTGACCTTGCGCACCAGCAATTCGCTCTGCCCGCGCATCGACGCATTGGCCGGCGTCGGGTACAGCGCTTCGAGCGCTTCGCGGTGCGGCCCGGCGTAGGCGGCGAGGTGCCAGGCGTTGTCGCTTCCAAGGCGGTCGATCACGACGTGCGAGTTGTCGAACAAGCGCTCGCAGCTCAGCAGGATGCTGTCGAACACGGGCTGCGCATCAGCCACCGACCGACCGATGACGCTCAGTACCTCCGCGGATGCGCGTTGCTGCTCCAGCGCCTCGCGGGTGTCGTTGAACAGCCGCGCGTTCTGGATCGCGATGACCGACTGGTCGGCGAAGGTCTTCAACAGCGCGACGTCCTTTTCCGAGAACGGCCCCGGCGCGGGCCGGCCGATGAAGATCACGCCGATGGCACGCCCCTCCCAGAGCAACGGCGCCAGCACCACCGAGCGCGTAGCGACCGACGCACTGCTGCGCCGCACGA
This sequence comes from Variovorax humicola, assembly GCF_037889915.1. Classification (NCBI taxonomy): domain Bacteria; kingdom Pseudomonadati; phylum Pseudomonadota; class Betaproteobacteria; order Burkholderiales; family Comamonadaceae; genus Variovorax; species Variovorax humicola. The sequence continues at coordinate 34,973 of NZ_JBBKZV010000007.1, forward strand.
AGTGAGGCACATCGGGCGCATCGACGTCGGGGTATTGCACGACGCGGCGCTGGAGGATCGCCTGGCCCGATCCCGATTCGGCCGTCAACGGCACGGGAAAGGTGCTTGCGAACGCGTCGCGGTCAGCCGTGCCGTGCTGCGCCGCGAGATGCACGAGCCCGTCGTCGCCCGCCATCGAAATTCCCATGTGCACCGCTCCGAACAAGCGCTCGCAACTGCGCAGCACCGCATCGAAAACCGGCTGCGCATCGGTCGGCGATTCGCTGATCACGCGCAGGATCTCGCTGGTCGCCGTCTGGTAGGCGAGCGACACCGTGAGCTCGCTGGTGCGCTCGTCGACCATGCGCTCCAGCCCCGCGTACGAGGCACGCAAGTCGTCTCCCATCTGGTTGAACTGCGCGGCCAGGCTTTCCAGTTCGTCTCCGGTCCTGACGTCGATGCGATGCTCGAGATCGCCTGCGCCGAGCCTCGCGGCGCCTTCCTGCAGCGCCTGGATCGGACGCACCAGCGCGCGCGCGAGGAAGAAGCTCAAGGCCGTTGCCACCAGCAGGCCCGCCAGCAGCAACAGGCCGGTGCGCAGGATCGTCGCGTAAAGCGGCGCATAAGCCTCGGCCCGCGGCGACTCGACGAACACGGTCCAGCCAAGGGTCGGAATGCGCGCATGCGCTGCGAACACTTCGGCACCCGACAGGTCGCGCGCCACCGGCTGCGCGTTGCCCTCCGGTGCATCGCGCGCTGCGACTTGCGGCAATGCACTGAGGTCGCTCTTCTTCAACACCAGGCTGATGTCCGGGTGCGCGATCAGCGTGCCGCCCGAATCCACCACGTATGCCAGGCCAGCCTTGCCGATCTTGATCCGCGAGACCACGTCCCAGACGAACTTCAGGTTCACCTCCGCCGCGGTCACGCCACCGCCGCTGCCGGCGGGGCGCGCGATCGTCATGTAGGGCTCGGTGCCCTTGAGGAAATAGACCGGGCCGTAGTACGCCTTGCCGGCGGCAGCCCCGGTGAAGCGCGGGTCGCGGGACATGTCGGCGCCGGTCGTGGTCGAGTCCATCTGCAGCCGCGAGACGCGCAGTTGTTCGAGGCCGGCGGGATCCATCCAGACCACCTCGGTGATGGCCGGGGTCTGGCGCAGCAGCTTGAGGTATTCGATGCGCCGCTGCTCGAGCGGGTCGCCGCCGGATTCGATGCGCGGCAACGCGGTCCAGCTCAACTGATGCTCGATGTCGAGCATGTATTGCTCGATGCGCGTGGCCGCACCCTGCGCTTTTTCGAATTGCAGTGCGACGAGTTGCGCGCGCGTTTCCCGGTAGGAGAAGTAGATGCTGATGGCGCCGCTCACGACCAGCACGCCGGCCACCACGGCGATGATCAACGTCGCGTATTTGGGGAACAGGCGCCAGTGCGCGGCGGCCCCCGGGTTAGCCCCGACGCTCGGCGATTCAGGTGTTCGTTGCGCCGCCACGAAGGTGTTCGCTTGCTTGGCGCGGCCCGGCGCTGCGCTCATGAGGCGAGCTCCGTGCTTCGCACTACGGTGCGAGCTATTTCGGGCGGCCGGGCGGAGGTCATTCGATCACCCTCTCGGCGCGCACCAGCACCGACTGCGCAATTGCCTGCGCCGACGCCGTGCGCACAGCGGCCAGCAGGGCCACCACACGTGGTGATCAGAGAGAACTGGCGCTTGTTCACTCGCCCGGATGCTACGCCGGTGGCGACTTTTCGCAAGGTACGCCACGTTGTGGTGCAAAGGAGCCGTCAGCGAAGCGACGCACGGCCTACATCGTTTGAACAGACCCAATACGCAACGATCGCACACATGGGGGCTTGACCCACAGCCCCGTGCCCTCGAAGAATGTGTTTGTGCGTCGGCTTATCCAGTTGTTCGTCTACCCTGCAAAGGAGTTCGCAATGTTCAACCTGTTTTCCGGACCCAAGCAACACATACGGCGTGCCGTCGTGCTGCTGGAAGAGGCACACATGGCGCGCCTGGAACACCAGGCCGCCGCGGAACATCACAGCGCGCTGGCCAAGATGTATGCCGAACGGGCGAAGCGACTCGAACGCGAGATCCAGCAGACCCAACTGGCCGCCGCCTCATCGGGTACGCTCAGCGAAGTCAGCGTGATCGAGCAGCCTGCGCTCTATGCGCTGAACGGCAAGCGGGCAAGCTAGAACAACGAGCTGGCGAACTGATCTGGGTCCGGCCTCGTCTCGCCACACGGGCGAGGCTTGTGCAACGCGGGGTGACGTGCTTCGAACGACGGGGTCGAGCGAGAGCATCTCGGCGAAACCCCGGGCATCCCTCCTCCAAACGCAAACGGTGCGGGAAAGCCCGAAGGCTCGCCCGCACCGATCATGGTGCAACAGGCCGGCTGCCTTGCGAGGCAGCCGGTCTTGCGTCAGCGGCCCAAGGCCATCGAAGTGATGCTCTGCGTCGTGTGAGTCGAACCCGCCGGTGCAAGCGCGCCTGCGGCGTGGGTATTAGGTGAAAACCCTCGTCGTGGCCGCGAGACAGTGCGGACCGGACTCAGCCGATGCCTACAACACGATGTGCGCTTTGCCTTAGGGGCGTTCTTGATTCGGCGTACACACAGGCGCCTTCAGAAGCCGGACGCTGCTCTCCACGGGGTTCGAAGTGGCCTCGACGAAAGGGCCCGATATGAACCCGCTCCTGCAACTCCAACTGGATGTCGCCTTCGCTGAACGCGCGGCAAGGTACGTGACCTACGCCTATGCGCAGGAGCGCCTGGCGCGCTCTTTTGCGGCGGAACTGGGCGGAAACGGCGATGGGCCGTCAGAAAAGGATTTCGAGCAACTGGCGACGGCCCTGACTCTTTCCCGCAATGCGGACATCGCCTACCTCGCCCTGTTGAACCAGGCGGTGCGCGAGTTGATCGCGGACGTAAAGGGCCCGCCGGTCCGGCCAACCACGAAATGGGGCGGCTGGCTCCCAGTCAAGGATCGCTGAGCCCGGCCAACTGGCCTATTGCACTACCTGCGTCCAGCCGGTCGGGCAGTACTGGATTTGCGGGTAGTAGCCCGGCGGGTTCTGACAGTACAGGTACACCGGCTGCGCGGCCGGATAGCCGACCGGCGCGTAGTTGTAGTAGCCATAGGCGAGCGGAAAAGCCCCGCCCACGACCACGACGCCGCGCCTGAAAGGAAACGGGCGGACCACCGGAAAGAACCCATGGTTGAAGTGCGGCCCGACGCCTGCATGCATGCCTCCGGCAAATCCGTGCCCTCCTCCGTGTCCTCCTCCGCGCCCTCCGTTGTTGGCAAGGCTCGCGACGGGTACGGCGGCCGCGGCGGCAGCAAGAATGACCAAGGTCAACAGTTTCTTCACGATGACCTCCAGGAGGATGAAGAAGATTCGTTCGACCTCCGATTGCCCGCGCAAGTTCAGGGTCGCTTCATGCTCTCGATCAGCGGCGCGACGATGTCCATCGGCAGCGGGAACACGATGGTCGAGTTCTTGTCGGCGGCAATCACGGTAAGGGTTTCCAGATAGCGCAACTGGATCGCCTGCGGCTGCGCGGCAAGAATTTCCGCGGCCTGTGCAAGCTTCTCGGCAGCCTGCAACTCGCCCTCGGCGTGGATGACCTTGGCGCGCCGCTCGCGCTCGGCCTCGGCTTGCCGCGCAATGGCGCGGATCATGGAGTCGTTCAGGTCGACGTGTTTGATCTCGACGTTGGTGACCTTGATGCCCCAGGCATCGGTCTGGCTGTCGAGGATCTTCTGCAGGTCGAGGTTCAGCCGCTCGCGCTCCGACAGCATTTCGTCGAGCGTGTGCTTGCCGAGCACCGCCCGCAGCGTCGTCTGCGCCAACTGGCTGGTGGCGGCCAGGAAGTTCTCGACCTGGATCACCGCGCGCTCCGGGTCCACCACCCGGAAGTAAAGCACGGCGTTGACCTTGAGCGTCACGTTGTCGCGCGAGATCACGTCTTGCGCCGGCACATCCAGCACCACGATGCGCAGGTCGATGCGAACCATCTGCTGCACGCCCGGGATGAGGAGCACCAGCCCCGGCCCCTTGACGCGCCAGAAGCGACCGAGCTGGAACACCACGCCGCGCTGGTACTCGCGCAGGATGCGCAGCGAACTGCCTGCGAGCAATGCCAGCAGGACCAGGATCGAAGGCAACAAGAAAATTGAAATCATCCTGGGCTTGCTCCTGTGGAAGGGGTCGGTGCGGCCGCGTTGACTTCCAGCGTGAAGCCCTCGGCACGCGCGATGCGCACCAGTTGGCCTGGCTGCAACGCCTGCGCCGCACTGATGCGCCAGCGTTCGCCGTCGACCATGGCCCAGCCTTCGCCGCCGCCGAATTCGATGACCTCGGCCGTGGCGCCGACGAAGCGCTGCAAGCCGGTGCGCACGGGCCGCGCGCGCGCCTTGAGCGTCATCCGGCCGAGGACGATGACGAAGGCGGCCGAGACCAGCGCCAGGCCGGCGATCAGCGACGGCGGAACACCGAAGCCCGGCACGTCGCTGTCGATCAGCAACAGCGCGCCGAAACCGAAGGCAGCGACGCCGCCCAGCCCGAGCGCCCCATACGTCGGCATGAACGCCTCGGCAACGAAGAAGGCGATGCCCAGCAGGATCAGGGCCATGCCGGCATAGTTGATCGGCAGCATCTGCAGCGCCCACAGGGCGAGCAACAGGGCGACGCCGCCGATCACGCCCGGTGCGATGTATCCCGGGTTCATGAACTCGAACAACAGCCCATACACGCCGATCATCATCAGCATCAGCGCAAGGCCCGGATCGCTGATGACCGACAGCAGCCTGGCGCGCCAGTCCGGCTCGACCACGATGATTGCCGCGTGAGCGGTGTCGAGTTTCACAGACCCGGCGCCGTTGAAGGCAGACAGCGCGCGACCGTCCAGTTGGTGCAGCAAGTCGGCGGGGTCCGTGGCGATGAGGTCGATCACCTTGCGCGTGAGTGCTTCAGTGGCCGCCAGGCTCACCGATTCGCGCACCGCCTGTTCGGCCCAGGCGACATCGCGGCCACGCAGTTGCGCCAGGCTGCGGATATAGGCGCTTGCGTCGTTGACGCGCTTGGCGGCCATCGTGTCGTCGTGCTTCGCGGGCGCGGAGGCGGCGCCCGACGGCGGGGTCGCGGGTGCCTTGCCGCCGCCCATGTCGGGCATGCCGATTTCCACCGGCGTCGCGGCGCCGAGGTTGGTCGCCGGCGCCATCGCCGCAACCTGGCAGGCATAGAGGATGTACGTACCGGCACTGGCCGCGCGCGCACCCGACGGCGCGACATAGCCGGCCACCGGCACCGGCGACGCAAGGATGTCCTGCACGATGCTGCGCATTGCAACGTCGAGGCCGCCGGGCGTGTCCATCTGCAGCACGACGAGTTGCGCGTGCTCGCGCGCGGCCCGCTCCAGCGATCGCTTGATCTCGGCAGCCGTCGCCGGGCCGATGGCGCCCTGGATACGGACCAGGAACACCGGCGCCACGTCGGCCGTGGCGGCAGCGCACGGAGCCAGTTGCAGGACCGCTGCCCAAAGCACCAGCGGCACCAGCGGCACCAGCGCGCGCAGCCACCAGCGGCGGATCGTCATGGCGGGCTCCATGCCGGATGCGCGCCGGATTCGGCGGACAGGCAGAAATGGTTCGACATTTCGCGCTCCTCAGGAGGTGCTTGCGCTACCTGAAGCAGCGTACACCCGCAGGCCGCCGCATGCCATCGGTGCCGATGTCCCATGCGCCACATCGACGCCCTCCGCCAGTCGATTGGACAGGGTATACCCGCAACCCACACCAAACCCGATTTGTATGATGATCCTGCAACTTTGTTAGCTGACTGGCGGGGCCCGTGCGAGGGGCAGAGTCCCGTCAACGTGGCCAGGCCCCTCGGCGAGCGCAACCGCTGCGCCTCGCCGTTCTCACCGAGGAGACAAAGAAATGAGCCATCGCGTTCGTGTTGCCGCTGCCATCGCAGCGCTCGTGGCATCTGCCGCAGTGAATGCCGCCGGGCCGGCCGTGGTCAGCGGTCCGGGCGAGAACCCCGGCTGTTTCAAGCCCTGGGATGCCAGTACCAAGTACTTCCAGTGGCCGGCCAAGAAGGGACCGTACCGCCTCGCGCTGGCCAACGGATTCGTGGGCAACACCTGGCGCATCCAGATGATCAAGATGGCCAAGGCCTATGCGGCCACGCCGGACATGAAGGACAACCTCAAGGAGTTCAAGATCGTCTCGACCGGCACCGACGTGGCGGCGCAGATCGCAGCGATCGACAACTTCATCAACTCGGGCTATGACGCCATCGTCACCATCGCGGTGAACCCGACCGCGTTTGCGCCGGTGATCAAGCGCGCCAATGCCGCGGGCGTGGTGGTGGTGCCGTTCGACAACGTGCTCGACAGCACCGAGGTGATGATGGTCAATGAAGACCAGACCGCAATGGGCACGCTGTCCGGCGACTGGCTGGTGAAGAACATCCCGAGCAAGAGCGGCAAGCTGCTCGAAGTGCGCGGCGTGCCTGGCAACTCGGTGGACCGCGACCGGCATCTGGGCTTCCGCAAGGTGGTCGAGGGGCCGGGCAACAAGTTCGAGGTAGTCGAGGTGGTCGGCAACTGGGACGACGGCACCGCGCAGAAGGCGGTGGCCGACGCCGTGGCCGTGCACAAGAACTTCGACGGCATGTTCGTGCAGGGCGGTTCCACCGGCGCGGTGCGCGCCCTGATCGATGCCAAGCACAAGATGATTCCGGTGGCCGGCGAAGCGGAGAACGGCTTCCGCAAGCTGTGTGCGGAACGGGCCAAGGACGGCCTGGTATGCACCTCGCTCGGCCAGTCGCCGGGACTGGTGGCGATCTCGATGAAGGCTGCGGTTGCAGCGCTGCAGGGCAAGGTGATGCCGCAGTTGATTTCGGTGCCGATCCCGACGGCGACGCACCCGGACTTCAAGGCGGGCGAGAACTACTTCCCCGACCTCACCGACAACTTCTTCACCACCAACGACTTCCCGCCTTGCGGCGTGAACCTGAAGGCGACGGACATCATGTCGAAGGACGAGAAGAACAACTGACACCGGTTCGAAATTTGGACCCGATCCTCCAGCTCGTCGACGTCTCCAAGCGCTATGGCGGGGTGCGTGCGCTGGAGCGCGCGCAGTTCGCCTGCGCGCGAGGGCGCATCCACGCATTGCTGGGCGAGAACGGTGCAGGCAAGTCGACGCTCATCAAGATGATGGCCGGCGTGGTGCAGCCCGACGAGGGCCGCATCGTGCTGGAGAGCACGGAGCGCCGATTTGCCCATCCGCAGGAGGCCGTGTCGGCCGGCATCGCGTGCATTTTCCAGGAGCTGTCGCTGATGCCGGACTTGAGCGTGGCGGACAACATCTGCATCACCAATCCGACGAAGCGCTTCGGGCTGATCGACCGCAAGGCGCAGCGGCGCATCGCCGAGGCGGCACTGGCGCGCGCCGGTGCGGAAGGCATTCATCCGCTGGCGCCGGTGGGCAGCCTGTCGCTGTCGCGGCGGCAGATGGTCGAGATCGCGAAGGCGCTGGCGCGCGAACCGAAGATCCTGATCCTCGACGAAGCCACCTCCGCCCTTACCGCAGCCGACGTGGAGCGCGTCTACACGCTGCTCAAGCGACTGCGCAACGAGGGCCTGGCGATCGTCTACATCTCGCATCGGATGAAGGAGATCGCGGACCTTGCCGACGACTGCTCGGTGTTTCGCAACGGGCAGCATGTGGCGACTTTCGCGGCGGGCACCAAGACCGATGCACAGACAGTGGAAATGATGATCGGCCGCGACATCGCGCATGCGTTTCCACCCAAGCCGCCGCCGCGGCCCGCCGTGGAGACGGCCGCGCCCTCGCTCGACGTGCGCGGCATGTCGTGGAACGGCCGGCTGCACGACATCGAGCTGACTGCGCGGCCCGGCGAAATCGTTGGCCTCGGCGGGCTGGATGGGCAGGGCCAGCGGGAGTTTTTCCTGGCGCTTTTCGGCGTGCTGCGTGGCGTGGGCGGCGAAGTCCTGCTCGACGGCAAGACGGTCAGCGTGAAGAGTCCGCGCATGGCCAAGCACAAGGACATCGGCATCGCGCTGGTGCCGGAAGACCGCAAGACCGACGGGCTCATGCTGCCCATGTCGGTGCGTGACAACCTGAGCTTTGCGGCACTGGAGCGCTTGAGCCGCGCGGGCGTGGTCATCGCCTCGGAGGAAGACCGAGCGACCGGCGAGATGGTGCGCAAGCTTTCGATCAAGGCGCCGGAACTGGGCGATGCCGTCGGCACGCTGTCCGGTGGCAACCAGCAAAAGGTGGTGATCGCGAAGTGGTTGATGAACGCGCCGCGCATCATCCTGCTGAGCGATCCCACGCGCGGCATCGACGTAGGCACCAAGCAGGAGATGTACGTGCTGTTGCGCCGCCTCGCGGAAGAAGGCGCTGCCGTGCTGCTGTACTCCACCGACTACGCGGAGCTCATCGGCTGCTGCGACCGCGTCGCCGTGTTCCTTGACGGCCGCATCGTGCGCTGGCTGGCGGGGCCCGGGTTGACTGAACATGCGCTGGTGGCCAGCGCACTCAACCTCACGACGGAGGCCTTGCACTGATGCCATCGCGATCGGACTGGCGATTCCACTTCCGCGAGCACTTTGGCGCCTATGCCGCGCTGGCGATGTTCGTCGTCATCTTCGCGCTGTACATCACCAAGCACCAGACCGGCTGGACCGTGCCGGTGCTGACGACTGCCGCCAACAAGGGCGTGCTGCTGGCGGTCGTCGCGATGGCGCAGACGCTGCCGGTGCTGACTTCGGGTATCGACCTGTCGGTGGGCATGGTGTTCGTGCTGGCCAACTGCCTGGCTTCTCACCTGGTGGTCGGCACGCCGTTGCAGGCGGCGATGGGCGTGGTGATCGTGCTGGGCGTCGGCGCCCTGTGCGGCTTTGTCAACGGCGCGATCATCGTCGTCGGCCGGCTGCAGCCAATCATCACGACGCTCGCGACCGGCACGATCTACTTCGGCATCGCGCTGGGCTTGCGGCCCGTGCCGGGCGGCGACGTGTATGCCGGACTGGCGGACGCCCTGACGGGCGCCCTGCCCGGCGGCGTGCCGGCGATGCTCGGGGTGCTGCTCGCCGTGGTGCTGCTGGTCTGGGTGCCGTACCGGCGCTCGGCGGTCGGACGCGCGGCGCTGGCCATCGGCTCGGCCGAAGGCGCGGCGTACATGTCGGGCGTGAACATCGGGCGCACCAAGCTCGTTACCTACACGCTGGCCGGATTCCTTGCGGCCATCGGCGGGCTGCTGCTGACCTTCGTGACCTATTCGGGCGAGGCTTCGTCGGCCATCGGCGGCGTGTACACGCTGAACTCGATCGCGGCGGTGGTCATAGGCGGCACTTCGCTGGCAGGCGGCGCGGGAACGGCGATCGGCTCGGTGTTCGGCGCGCTGGTGCTGCGCACCATCGGCGACCTGCTCTTCGTGTTCGACCTGGAGCCGCTGTGGCAGCCGCTGTTCCAGGGCGTGATCCTGCTCACCGCCGTGAGCCTGGGCGCGCTGCAGTTGCTCAAGGTCACGAATCGACTGGACCTGTTCAAGTGAGCGAGCTTGCGATTCGCCTGAAAAGGTCCGGACAGTTGCCGGTGATCGCGGCGGCGGCCTGCACGGTCGCGCTGCTGCTGATCGGCAGTCTCTATTCGAAGAACTTCCTGTCGGCCGAATACCTGCTGCTGCAACTGCAGATCGCCTCGTTCCTCGGCATCGTCGCGACTGGCGCGATGGTGGTCATCCTGCTCGGCGGCATCGACCTTTCGGTGCCATGGATCGTGACGGTCGGCGGGGTGATGTCGGCGGCCGCGGCCGGCTGGTGGGGACAGACGGGCGAACTCATCGCCATACCGTTCGGCATCGCATGCGGCTGCGTGCTGGGCGCGATCAACGGCATCGGCGTGGCCTATCTGCGCGTGCCTTCGATGATCTTCACGCTGGGCATCAACGCGGTGGCGCAAGGCTTGATCGTGGTGCAGACCGGCGGCTTCGCTCCGCAGGACCGTGCTACGCCGGCCATGCACCTGATTGCTACCGGCCGTTCGCTACTGGGCATTCCCAATGCGCTGCTGGTGTGGCTGGTGGTGGGCGCCGCGACGATGTTCATGCTTCACCGCACCACGCTGGGCCGCGCGATCTACGCAGTCGGCAATCGCGAGCGCGCGGCCTACCTGTCAGGCATCAACACGCGCCTTGTCACGCTGCTGTGCTTCACGATCGCCGGCGCCTGTTCGGCCGCGGCTGGCGTGCTGCTGACCGGCTATTCGACCAAGGCCTACCAGGCGATGGGCGATGCCTACCTGCTGCCCGCCATCGCGGCGGTGGTGCTGGGCGGTACCAACATCCTGGGCGGACGCGGCTCCTACCTTGGCACCGTCGTCGGGGTCATGCTCATCACGCTGCTGCAATCGATCCTGTCGGTGATGCAGATACCGGAGATGGGACGGCAGGTCACCTACGGCGTGGTGATCATCGCGATGCTGCTGGTGTACGGGCGGGGCCAGCGACATTCGCAATGAGAATTCACAGCGCGGTTTTCAGTTGCGCCGTGCCTTCAGCCAGCGAACCGCCAAAACCACGCCTGCCACTGCGGCGGCCGCGAGCAAGGCCAGCGCCTCGTAGCGTCCCAGGTCGGCGATCAGCCAGCTCAGGGTCTGCCCGAACAGGTAGCCCACGCCGGTGACGAGCAGCGCCCACACGGCGGCGCCGATCAAGTTCAACACGGCGAACCGCATTGCCGAAACCTCGCTCATGCCGATCGCCACCGGTCCCACCAGGCGCAGTCCATACATGAAGCGAACCCCGAAGATCAGCCAATTCTGGTGGCGCCGGATCAACCGCGCCACCGGTTCGGAACGCACCGCCAGCGTCGGAAACTGCCGCAGCATCGCGGCGCCGTGCCGGCGTCCCATGTGAAAGAGCAGTTGATCTCCCAGCGTGCCGCCGCAAAACGCGATGGCCACGACAAGCGGAAACGACAGGTAGCCATGATGCGATGCCATGCCGGCCAGCAGCAGGACGGTTTCGCCTTCGAGCAGGCTGCCGACCAATACGGCACCGTAGCCGTATTCCGTGACGAGGTGTGCAAGGGACATCGAGGTGATTCCGGGCGATCACGACGCGCTGGCAATGCCGTGTAGCAGCGTCGCGCGTACATCGGGGCGCGCGAAATGGCTGCGTTCGCCGAGGCCCGTGTGCGTCGGAGCGAACAACTCGCGTCCCTGCCCGGGCAGCAACGGGCGCATCTTCCGCCAGGCCCAGCCGGCGGACCATGCGCCGTGAACCCCTGCGAATGTCGCCATCCATGTCTCCTTCTGGCCGCTGACGCTATCAGCAAGGCGATCGTCGACGCAAGCCCTCCGGTCGCAAGCGGCCTGATGCGTGTGCGGCGTTCGTCAACGCAGCGCGGGAAGCAGCAAGCTGGCGACCAGCCCGACGGCCGCACAACCTCCCAGAAGCGGCATCACGCCGACCTTGAAGCGAAACAACGCGACGACCGCCACCACCGCAATCACAGCCGACACAAGGTCGAAGCGACCACCAAAGCCCTGCGGCCACAGCACGTGATAAGCGAAGAACAGCGCCAGGTTCAGGATCACGCCGACGACCGCCGCGGTCACGGCCGACAGTGGCGCGGTGAAGCCCAGCTTGCCGTGCGTGGCCTCGACCAGCGGGCCGCCCGCAAGGATGAAGATGAAGGACGGCAGGAAGGTGAAGAAGGTGACGACTGTCGCCGCCAGTGCTCCGCTGGAGAACAGCGCATCGGGGCCCAGCACCTGCTTCGCCCATCCGCCGACGAAGCCGACAAAGGCGACGACCATGATCAGCGGCCCGGGCGTGGTCTCGCCCAGCGCGAGCCCATCGATCATCTGCGGGGCCGTGAGCCAGTGATGCTGTTCGACCGCGCCCTGGTAGACGTAAGGCAGCACCGCGTAGGCGCCACCGAAGGTCAGCAGCGCAGCCTTGGTGAAGAACCAGCCCATCTGCGTCAACGCGCCGTCCAGGCCGCCGGTGGCGACCAGCACACCCATCGCCATCGCCCAGGCACCGAGCCCGACGATCAGCAGCCGGAGCAGATGCCCGCGCGAGAAGCGCGCATGCGCCGGCGTGGGCGTGTCGTCGTCGATCAGTGCAGGGCCATAGCCCTGCTGCGCACCGCCGTGGCCGCCGCCAAGCGCGAACACCGCAGGCGCCCATCGCGCACCGAAGTGGCCGATGAGCGCGGCCGCGCCAACGATCGCGGGGAAAGGCACGTCCAACGCAAAGATCGCCACGAAGGCCAGTGCCGCAATACCCCACATCCAGCCGTTTCTCAACGCCCGGCTGCCGATGCGATGCGCCGCGTGCAACACCAGTGCCGTCACGGCAGGCTTGATGCCATGGAAGACGCCCTCCACGACCGGCAGGCTGCCGAACCGCATGTAGATCCACGACAGCCCGATCAGGATGAACAGTGACGGCAGCACGAACAATGCCCCGGCCACGATGCCACCCCACGTGCGATGCATCAGCCAGCCGATGTAGGTGGCCAATTGCTGGGCTTCCGGACCCGGCAGGAGCATGCAGTAGTTCAACGCATGCAGGAAGCGCTTCTCGCTGATCCAGCGGCGCCGCTCGACCAACTCGGTGTGCATGATCGCGATTTGGCCGGCCGGCCCGCCGAAGCTGATGAAGCCGAGCCGAAGCCAGAAGCGGAACGCCTCGCCGAAGCCGACGGCCTCCGGTGCGGCGGCCGGCAGGTTGGCGTCGGCAATGGCGTCGGGGTTGGCGTCTGGGTCGGCGTTTGCGTTGGCGTCGAGATCGGCGTTCAAGTTCGGAATTTCAGGCGGCCTGGGCACGAACGATACAGGCCGCCCCGCTGCGCCGCAATGCACCGCGCTCAGGCCGGCGCAACGACCAGGGTCCAGAACATCGCGACCACCGCGATGGCCATCACGCCCGTCGCGATCCACCCGATGACCTTGAGCCGCAGCGGCGGCGTCAGTTTGCCCATGACGTCGCCCCGCGATGCCAGCATCATCATGACGACCATGATCGGCACCGAGATCACGCCGTTGATCACGGCGCTCCAGAACAGCGCCTTGATGGGGTCGATGGGCATGAAGTTGATCGCCACGCCCACCATCGTCGAGATGGCGATGATTCCGTAGAAGCGCTTGGCGGCCATCGGGCGCAACTCGAGGCTGTTCTTCCAGCGGAAGGTACCGGCCATGGCATAGGCCGCCGAACCCGCGAGCACCGGCACGGCCAGCAGACCGGTTCCGATGATGCCCAGGCTGAACAGCAGGAACGCGAATTCGCCGGCGATGGGCCGCAGCGCATCGGCCGCCTGCGCGGAGGTCTCGATCTGCGTCACGCCATGCGCGTTGAGCGTGATGGCCGTCGTCAGGATGATGAAGAACGCGACGGCGTTCGAGAACCCCATGCCGATGAAGGTATCGGATTTGATCCGGTTCAGCACCTTGCGCGCATACGACATCGGCGCGCCCTTCAGCTTGACGGCGTTGACATCGGCCTTCTGGTCCTCCACTTCCTGCGACGCTTGCCAGAAGAACAGGTAGGGGCTGATCGTCGTGCCGAAGATGGCGACGATCATGGTGATGGCGTCGGCGTTCAGCTTCACGCTGGGCACGAAGGCGTGGACCAGCACCTGGCCCCAGGGAATCTCGATGACGAAGACGGTCGCGACATAGGCCAGCAGCGCCAGCGTGAGCCACTTGAGAATCCTGACGTAGCGCGAGTACGGGATGAAGACCTGCAGCACGATCGACAGCACGCCAAAGAAAACGACGTACCAATGGCGCCCACCGCCGACGAGCAGGCGCGCCGCATCGGCCATCGCGGCAATGTCCGCCGCAATGTTGATGGCGTTGGCCACGAGCAGCAACAGCACGAGGCTGTAGAGCAGCCAGCCCGGAAAGTGGCGGCGGATGTTGGTGGCAAGGCCGTGGCCGGTGACCTGCCCGATCCGCGCCGCGATGAGCTGGATCGCCACCATCAACGGGTAGGTAAGGACAATGGTCCACAGAAGCCCGAACCCGAACCTGGCGCCCGCCTGCGAGTAGGTGGCGATGCCGCTGGGGTCGTCGTCAGCGGCTCCCGTGATGAGGCCGGGGCCGAGCTTCTTCAACCATGATTCGTCGTCTGCAGGCCCGGCCGCTGCCGATTGCGCCCCTGCCGCCAATGCAAGTTTTCGCTCAGTTGCCACGGTGGCCCCTCTTGTTCAAACGCCAGCGAGCTTGCGCGATCGGCGGGCGCTCGAACGTAGGCCATCGGGCCAGGAAGCTGAGCGGGAACGGCGCACCCGGCGGGTCAACCAGCCTGTTCGCCGGAGGATAGGCCGGCTTCGGCTACGGCTTCGCCTGCATCACGGGCTCCAGCACGAAGTCGAAGTCGAGCGCGTGGAACGGCCCCGCCTGCATCGACCCGTCCGGCGCGACGCCGGCCGGTTGCGACCGGAAGTCTCCGATCAGCGAGCTGCGCACGCCGAACACGGCATCGCTGTCGAGGTACGCGTCGCCGTCCTTGAAGACGTGCGTGATCAGCGTCTCGTAGCCTGGCGCCTGGATGATGAAGTGGACATGCGCGGGGCGCCATGGGTGCCGACGCGTGGCCTCGAGCATCGTGCCGACCGGGCCGTCGGTCGGGATCGGGTAGGCCACGGGCATGATTGCCTTGAAGTAGAGGCGCCCTTCCCCGTCGGTCTGGAAGACTGCGCGGCCCTCTGCATGATCCAGGCCGGGGCGCTGCAGGTCGTAGAAGCCTTCCGCATCGGCCTCCCACACGTCGACGACCGCGCCGGCGACAGGCTTTCCGTCCGTTCCGCGCACGGTGGCATTCACGAACAGCGGCTCGCCCTTTGCGCCGTTGGCGATGTCGCTCCCCAGGGACAGCACCGGTGCGCCCGGCACGTGGAAAGGACCGAAAACCGTGGCCTCGGTCGCCTGCGCGCTCTTGGAATGGTTGAGCGCGACCGTGAGCATGGACAAGCCCAGCGTGTCCGACAGCAGGATGAACTCCTGGCGCTTGTCGTCGCATTTCTGGCCTGTCGCGGTGAGGAACTCGATGCCCTGCATCCACTCGTGTTCCGTCAGCTTCACCTCGCGTGCGAAGTCGTGGAGGTGCCGAACGAGGGCCGACATGATTTCCTTCAACCGCGGATCGGGCGTGTCCGCAAGGCGATCGAGCACTGCGCCCGTGATCGTGTCTTCATTGATGTTTCGCATGGGCGGGAATCTCCAGGTGGGGCGTCGAGGATACGGGCGCCGGGCGCTTTTCGGTGGACGGCATCGGCAGCACCAGCCGCCGCTGCGTCGGGAACAGCGACCATCCCCAGCGTTGCTGCGCGAAGCCCCACAGGCCTTGCTTGAAGTAGATGGTGACGACGATCGCCAGCAGGCCCAGGCCGAGCAGGTACCACGTGCCGAAGTCGCTGAGGAATTTGTTCATGGCCCAGAAGATGAGCGCACCGACCAGCGGGCCCTCGATGCGGCCAATGCCGCCGATGACCACCATGAAGATCGCAAACGCCGTCCAGTTGACGCTGAAGGCCGCATCGGGGCTGATGCGCAGGTTGCCGACGAAGTACAGCGCACCCGCCATGCCCGCGCCAAAGGCCGCGACCACGTACACCGCAAGCTTCATGCGCGCGACCGGGATGCCTTGCGATTCGCCAGCGACTTCGTTGTCCCGAATGGCAAGCAGCGCCAGGCCGCGCTTGCTGCGCAGAAAGAGATAGACCAGTGCGATCGCCGCAACCACGCAAGCCAGCGCCATCCAGTAGGTCGTGTTTTCGCGCGTGGCCTTCTCGATGCCGCGCAAGGCCGTCAACGTGGTGCCGGACCCGCCGCCGACGGCCGACAGGTTGGCGAAACTGAGCCTGAAGACCTCCGCGATCACCCAGGTGCCGATCGCGAAATATCCACCCGACAGCCGAAACGCCACGAACGACACCGGGACCGCGATCAGCGCAGCCGCCGCCGCGCCCAGCGGAATTGCCACGAACGGATTGAGCCCGAGGAAGTTGCCCAGCATCAGCATCACGTAGCCGCCGAAGCCGAAGAAGGCCTGCTGTCCGATGCTCACCATGCCGCCATAGCCGGCCAGCAGGTTCCACATCATCGCGAAGATGAAGTAGCAGGCGATCTCGACGAACTCGCGCATCCAGCTCGATTCGCCCCAGAACGGAAGGCTGGCAGCCAGCGCGACGAGCAGCACGGCAACGATCAGCGCGGTGCGGCTCGCCGAAGTGCCGCGCACGACATCAAAGGTATGTGGGTTCATGAGCGTGTCTTCGGAAAGAGCCCCTGCGGCCGGAACACCAGCACGAGCAGGAAAACGATGTGGCCGAACCAGATGCCCCAGCCCGGGTCCAGGCGGAAGCCGATCTGCTGCGTGATGCCCAGGATCATCGCGCCGGCCAGCGTGCCCCAGAAGGAACCCATGCCGCCGATGATCACGGCCTCGAAGGCGAACAGCAGCAACAGCGGGCCGTCGGAAGGCGACACGGTCGTTCGCATACCCTGCAACGCACCGGCGACCGCGATCAGCACGAAGGCGATGCCGGTGGCAAGGGCATAGACCTTCTTCGCATTGAGCCCCATGAGTTCGGCGATCTCGCGGTCGTCCGACACCGCGCGGAAAGACCGCCCCAGCGCCGTTCGCGCAAAGAGCCATTGCAGCGCACCCGTGGCCACCAGCGCAATCGCCAGCACGATGAGCGGCAGGATGCCCAGCGACAGCGAATCGCCGATCTGCAGGCCCTGCGTGTTGAGCCCGCCGGTCTCGATGGACCGCGGGTCGGCCGAGAACACTTCGAGCAGCAGGTTCTGGATGACGATCGACAGGCCGAATGTGACGACCAGCGAAGGCAACGGGTCCTTGCCGAGCGTTCCGTTCAGCACATAGCGCTGCAGCGCATAGCCGAACCCGAATGCCACCGGCAGCACCGCGAGCGCGGCCGGCACCGGTGCGCCGCCGAACAGCGAAGTGCCCGCGATCACCGCGAATGCGCCGAGGATGATGAAGTCGCCCTGCGCCGTGTTGGTGAGCCGCATGACGCCGAACATCAGCGACTGGCCAAGCGCGAACAGGGTGTAGAGGCCGCCGAGCAGGATGCCCTGGAGAACAGTTTCGATCACGCCATGCCTCCTGTGTCAAAGCCCGAAATAGGCTTGCGAGATCTGGTCCCGCGTGAGTTGGTCGGAGCGGCCCTGCAGCGACACGCGCCCCTCCTGCAGGCAGTAGATGCGCCGCGACACGCGCTGCGCCATCGTCACGTCCTGCTCGACGATCACGACCGTCATGCCTTCCCGGGTGATGTCCGGCATGGCCGCGTAGATTTCGCGGATCACGATCGGCGCAAGGCCGAGCGAGAGTTCGTCGCACAGCAGAACCTCCGGGTTGCTCATGAGCGAACGGCCGAGCGCCACCATCTGCTGCTGGCCGCCGGAAAGCGAAGTGCCGGGGTTGTGGCGCTTTTCGGCCAGGATGGGAAACAGCTTGTAGAGGCGCTTGAGGTCCCACGGGCCCTTGCGCTGCGAGAGGCCGCCGATGAGCAGGTTCTCCTCGACGCTCAGGCTCGGAAAGAGCCGGCGGCCTTCCGGCACCATCGCGAGCCCGCGCTTCACGATCTCGCCGGGCGGCAGGCCGCCGACGGCCTCGCCCTTGAAGTGAATCGCCTCGCGCGGGGCCCGCACCAGGCCGGTCAGGCACTTCAGCAGCGTCGACTTGCCCGCGCCGTTGGCGCCGATGACGGCGACGAGTTCGCCTTGTTCCAAGGTGAAGTCGACGCCGAACAAGGCCTGGGCGTCGCCGTAGAAGGCTTGCAGCCCCTGGGTCGTGAGCAACGCAGTCATGTCCGCGCTCCCTCTCTGGCTCCCTCTCCCTCCGGGAGCGCGTTGGGGTGGGGGCTCCGGGCGATGCAAGGGCCGGCAGCGCTGGACACGCCGCGTGCTCTCACCCTGGCCCTCTCCCGGAGGGAGAGGGAAAAAGAAAAAAGCCTCGTCATGCTTCCATCCCCATGTATACGCGCCGGACCTCGGCGTCGTTCATCACCGCCAGCGGCTCGCCTTCCGCCAGCTTCTGCCCGAAGTTGATGACGAACAGCCGGTCCGCCAGCGACAGCAGCGCGTGCACCACATGTTCGATCCAGATCATCGTCACGCCTCTGGACTTGATGCGTTGCAGTTCTTCGACGAGTTGCTTCGCCTCGTGCTCCGTGAGCCCGCCCGCGATCTCATCCAGCAACAGCAGCTTCGGCCGCGTCGCCAATGCCCGCGCCAATTCCAGCCGCTTGCGGTTGAGCAGGGTCAACCCACCGGCCGGCTTGTTCGCGTGCGGCATCAGCCCCGTCTGCTGCAAGACCTCATGCGCCGTCTCCCAGGCCTCATGCTCGGTCTGCTGCGCCCCGAAGCAAGCCGCGGTCACCAGGTTTTCGAACACGCTCATGTTCCCGAACGGTTGCGGCACCTGGTAGCTGCGCCCGATGCCGGCGTGGCAGCGCTGGTGCGGCTTCAGCGCGGTCACGTCCCGCCCCTCGTATTCCACGCGCCCCGCATCGACACGCGCATCCCCCGAAATCAGATTGAACAGCGTGGTCTTGCCCGCGCCGTTCGGCCCGAGGATGCCGAGCGTCTCTCCTTTCTTCACGGCGAGCGAGATGTCGTCGGTCACCTTGAGGGCGCCGTACGACTTGCTTACCGCATGCAATGCAAGCAGCGACATGACGCGTCAACCCGGCATCGGCCGCAGCGCACCGCCGACCGGGATGCTCTTTGCCTGCTCGTCGCTGACGATGGTCAGCTCGTACTTGTACTTCTTGCCCTTGCCCCATTGGCCGAGTACCAGCGGCGTCTTGCTCACGTTCCTGAACGGACCCGCCCCGCCCCACTTCACCGGGCCAACCACGGTGTTGATCGATGTGGCCGCCACTGCATCGCGCACATCCGAGGCCTTCTGCGACTTGGCACGCGACAACGCGTCGGCCGCCACTTCGAAAAGTGCGTGCGCAAAGCCGATCGGCTGCGTCCACTGCTTCTTGGCGCCGCTCTCGTACGAATCGGCCAACGCCCGGGCGCTCTGCTTGGTCAGGCTCGACGTGAAAGGATGCGACGGGCTCCACCACACCTCTGTCGACAGGCCGTCTCCCAGATCGCCCAGCGCCTCGATCGCGCCAGGGAAGAGCAACGCCTTGCCCAGGGTGATGACCTTCGGCTTGAAGCCCTGCTGCCGCGCCTGCGTCAGGAAGGTCTTTGCATCCGGCGGGATCACGACGCCCGTGACGATCTCCACGCCCTCCTTCTTGAACGCCGCGATCTGTGCGCTGAAGTCCTGCGTACCGTTCTGGAAACGGCCCGGGTCCACCAGCGTGAAGCCCATCGAGGACAGCGGCTTCGGAAAGCCGAGCTCCTTGTCGCCCCACGCATTGCCGTCGCCGTCGTTGGGGAACAGGCCGCCGACCTTCTTGTTGGTAGGCACCGACTTCCACCCGTCGGTGAAATTCGCGATCACGTCTTCCAGGCCCCAGAACAGGTGGTAGGTCCAGGCGAAGCCCTTGGCCGGATCACCCTTGCGGCCGAAGAACCACGGCTGCCACGGCACCACGCTGGAGATGCACGGCACCTCGTTGAGTTCGCAGGCGTCGCTCACGGGGTTGGCCGTTTCGGGCGTGCCGGCCGTCAGCACCAGCGCGACCTTGTCCTTGAGGATCAGGTCGTTGGCGACCTCGCCTGCGCGGTTGGGGTTGGACTGGCTGTCCTTCAGCACGATCTGCACGTCGTACTTCTTGCCGCCGATGCCGATGCCATCCTTGAACGCGGTCTTCATCTGGTCGATGACCCACTTGTCGGCCTCGCCGAAAGGTGCCAGCGGCCCGGTCTGCGGGGACACGTAGCCGATCTTGATCGTGTCTGCCGCGAACACCAGCGGCGTGACGCCCGTCGCTGCGAGGGCGGCCGCGGCCTGCGTGAACTGTCTGCGATTGAATGCCATGATGGTCTCCTTGTTCTGTGGATCGAGCACTTGAAAACGGGGCGTTACGCCGGTGGTACGCCTTCCCAGGCGCGTTGCAGCAGGGCGCGGATCAGGTCGCGCTGTGCCGGGCCGAAGGGGCGCGGGTTCCAGTAGGGATTGCTGACGGCGATGTCCGCGGCGCGGTCGAGGTCTTCGGCGCGCATGCCGATGTCGCGCAGCGCGACAGGCGCACCGTTGTCCTTGGCCAGCGCATACAAGCCTTGTGGCCCGGACGCCGAGCCGAGAGCCCTCGAAATGCGCGTCATGGCCTTCGGCGCTGCCTGCGCGTTGAAGGCAATGGCATGCGGCAGCACGACCGTATGAACCTCCGCATGCGGCAGGTTGAAGCTGCCGCCCAGCGTGTGGCACAGCTTGTGGTGCAAGGCCATGCCGACATTGCCCAGCACGGAGCCGCACAGCCACGCGCCATACAGCGCATCGGCGCGCGCCTCCATGTCCTGCGCGTCGCGGCGGATGGCCGGCAGCGCGCGGGCCAGCGCGGAGATGCCCTCCTGCGCCATCAGGTCCATCACCGGGTTGCTGTCCTGCGCATACAGACCCTCGGCCGCGTGCGCGATGGCGTTGATGCCGCTGGTCACGCTGAGGCCGACCGGCAGCGTGCGCGACAACTCGGGGTCGTAGATCACGGTGCGCGGCAGCACGCGCGGATCCTTGCCGGTCTTCTTCAGGCCGGCTTCGGTGAGGCCGTAGATGGGCGTCATCTCGCTGCCGGCATAGGTCGTCGGAATCGCCAGGATCGGCAGGCCGGAGTCGAGCGCGATGGCCTTGCCGAGGCCGGTGGTCGAGCCGCCGCCGATCGCCACCGCGCAATCGGCGCCGAGCTGTCGCGCCACCTCGCGTGCCTCGCGCGCCGTCTCGATCGGCACATGCATCACGGCCCGGTCGAAGATGCCCGCCGCCTGCGCGCCGAGCAGGTCAGCCACGCGTTCGGCTTGCTTGCGCTGCTCAGGCGTGGAAAGCACCAGCGCGCGCTTCGCGCCCAGCGCGTCGATCTCGCGGCCCAGGTGCTTCAGCGCGCCCGCGCCGAAGACGACGCGCTGCGGCTGGCTGGTGTAGACGAAGTCCTGCATCGCGGTCACCGCACGAAATGCGGGGGGATCTGCGCGTCGACGTTGACCCACACGCTCTTGACCTGCGTGTACTCGCGCATCGCGTCGAAGCCCATCTCGCGCCCATAGCCGCTCTGCCCCACGCCGCCGAACGGCGAGCCCGGGTTCACGCGCTTGTAGCTGTTGATCCACACCATCCCGGCATGCAGTTCGCGGGCGAACTTGTGGGCGCGCTGCAGGTTGGTGGTCCACAGGCCGCTGCCCAGGCCGTAGTCGGTGCCGTTGGCGATCTGCAGCGCTTCCTCGTCGGTCTTGAAGGTGAGCACGGTGACGAACGGGCCGAACACTTCTTCCTGCGCGACGCGATCGAGGTACGAGGCAGCCCGCACGATGGTCGGTTCCACATAGCAGCCGTTCGCCAGGTCACCGCCCGGCGACTTGCCACCGGCCAGCACTTCGCCGCCCTGCGCGCGCGCCACGTCGACATAGCTCAGCACGCGCTCGCGGTGCAGCGCGCTGGTGAGCGGCCCCATCTCCGTCGCCGCATCGAGCGGATTGCCGAGCCGCACCGACTTCGCGAGCGGAATGAACTTCTCCAGGAAGGCGTCCGCGATCTTCTCGTGCAGGATCAGCCGCGAGCCCGCGATACAGGCCTGCCCCTGGTTGTGAAAGATCGCCCACGCGCTGCCGTTGACTGCAGCGACGAGGTTCGCGTCCTCGAACACGATGTTGGCGCCCTTTCCGCCAAGTTCGAGTTGCACCTTCTTCAGGTTGCTGGCGCTCGCCTGGATTACGCGCCGACCGGTCGCGGTGCTGCCGGTGAACGCCACCTTCGCGATGTCCATGTGCTCCGCGATGTACTGGCCCGCAACACTGCCGAGCCCCGGCACCATGTTGACCACGCCTTCAGGCAAGCCGGCCTCGGCCATCAGCTCCGCGATGCGCAGCGAACTCAGCGGCGTGATCTCCGCCGGCTTCATCACGATCGTGTTGCCCGATGCCAGCGCGGGCGCCATCTTCCAGCTCGTGAACATGAGCGGAAAGTTCCACGGCACCACCTGCCCCACCACACCCACGGGCTCGCGCAGCGTGTAGTTGAGAAAGCCCGCTTCCACCGGAATCGTCTCGCCCTGGAACTTGTCGGCCATGCCGCCGAAGTAGCGGAAGCACGCCGCCGTCCGCGGCACGTCGAGGTTGCGCGAATCGCGGATCGGATGGCCGGTGTCGAGCGATTCGAGCCGCGCGAGTTCTTCGCCGTTCGCCTCGATCAGGTCGGCAAGCCGCAGCAGGATCCGCCCACGGTCAGCCGCCGCCAGGCGGCTCCATTTCGGGAAGGCGCGCTGGGCCGCGACCACCGCCTTGTCCACGTCGGCCTTGCCCGCGAGCGCCACGTCGGCGATCGTCGAGTTGTCGTGCGGATTGAGCGTGGCCAGCGTCTCGCCGGATTCCGCATCGACGAACTTGCCGTCGATGAAGAGCTGGTGCCGTATCGGCGTGCTGAGGCCCGCGGCCTGCTGGATGTCGGTGAGGTTCATTTCGTGTTCAACCATGGGTAACGTGCGGTGTCCTTGCCGGCATAGTCGGGATCGAGGTAGATGAAGCAGCGCTGGATCAACCAGTCGCGCACCTCGAACACGTCGCACCAGCGCCCCGCCGCCCACTCGGGCACGCCGGCGCGCCACGGACCATCGACGTGCTCGCCATGGCTGGTGCCTTCGCAGGCGAACATGTCGCCACCGGTCATGATCCAGTTGAAGCCCGCGTAGTCGTGCGTGATCGCCTTGCCGCGGCCGCCGAGGTCGCCGAACATGCGGCCGATTTCTTCCTTGCCGTTGGCCAGGCCCCATTTCGGGAAGTAGACCTGGGCGTCGTCGGCGAACAGGTCGAGGATCGAGCCACCGGTGGACGTGACGCCGCCGTGGTCGTAGGCCTTGAGGTATTCGAGGGCGACCGACTTGCGCTGCTCGTCGGTCATGGTGAGGCGTGTAAGTGCCATGGTGTGTCTCCTCTTTTCACTTGAGCGATTGCAAATACTCGACGAGCGCCGCGCGCTTCTTCGGGTCGTCCTGGAAATAGACCATCGTGCTGCCGGGTGCGACGGACTGCGTGTCGGTGAGCCAGCGCTCGAGCAACGCCTTGTCCCAGGTCTTGCCCTTCATGGCATCGACGTATTGCTTCGAATACGTGAAGCCGGGGCTGCTGGCGGCCTGCTTGCCGAGCAGGCCGTACAGGTTCGGGCCGACGCCGTTCGGCTCGCCCTTGCCGAAGCTGTGGCACTGCGTGCAACTGTTCTGGGCGAGGCGCTCGCCGGGCGACTGGGCCTGCGCGCAGAGCGCGGCGCCGGCCAGCGCCAGGCCGAGCGCCCACCTTGAAGCAGCCAAGGCGATCATTGGAAATCCTCCTTGCTGCGCACTGCGGTGCGAGCACCTTCGGGCAGCCGTGCGCCGCTCATGCCGCACCCCCCGCGTCTGCACTCGCCGCATTGGCTGTGCGATACGAGAAGGCGATGATCGGCCCGAGCGTCGCGCCACCTGCCCAATACGCGCGACCCGATGCCGAAGCCACGCAGTTGCCAACGCCATACAGCCCCGGGATCGGCTTGTCGCTGCCGTCGAGCACGCGGCCGTGCGTGTCGGTCTTCGGCCCGCCCTTGGTGTCGAGCGTGCCCGACACCACCAGCGCGGCGTAATACGGCCCGGTGTCCGACAGCGGCCACATCGTCGGATTGGCGCGCCCGGGCTCGTCCTTCACGTCGCCGTTGAAGAGCAGTTCCACGGCACGCTCGCCGCGCTTGAAGTCCAGGTCCTTGCCGGTCTTCGCGAACCCGTTGAAACGCGTGATCGACGCCTGCAGGTTCGCCAGGAAGTCCGGCGACGGCCGCGCCCCGCCGATCACGCCGGCGTACTTGGCGAAGCGCTCGTCGATCGCGCGGGCCAGCTCCGCAAGCGTGTTGCCCTTGATGACGTGGCGATCGTCCGTGCCCGGCGGCACGATCAGCCGGCCGTATTCGGCGCTGGCCGAGTTCTGCTGCGAGCGCTGGTCCCACACCGCGACACGGACCAGGTCGGGGTACTCGGCCTTCGCACCGTCCCACTCGAAGAAGGTCTGCGCCAGCTCGTTGTATTGCAGCTTCTCGTTGACGGTGCGGCGGCCGTACTTGTTGACGAACAGCATCGAGTCGCCGGCCACCGAGAACATGCCCGACATCGAGCCGTCCCGGGCGACCGCCTTCTCCAGCGGGATCGGGCAACTCCACGCATAGTTCATGTTGCGCAGTTGCGCGCCGAGCGGGCCGGCCATCTTCACGAAATCGCCTTCGTTGCTGGGTGTGGCGCAGCCGCCGTAGATCGGGCCGTTGAGGAAGTTCTTGCGCAGCTCCACGTTGTGCGTGAAACCACCCGTGGCGAAGATCACCGCCTTGCGGGCCCGCAGCCGCACCGTTGCGCCCAGCTCATCCTTGGCCTCGACGCCGATCACGCGGCCCGCGGGGCTCTGGATGATCTTCACGACGCGCATGCCGGTGCGGATCGGGATGCCTTCCTGCCTGGCCTTGGTGGACATGGTGCGCACCGCGACGAGGCCGCCATCGGACATGCTGGGAATCGCGCCGGCGGGAACCAGCACGCGACCCTTGGGCGCCTTGTCCTCGGGCAGTTCCGAAAAATAGTCCGGCACGTCGGGGCAGTGGCGATAGGGCAGCGCGCCCTTCGCGGCCAGCAACTCGGCGGCCGGCGAGGCGCTGTCGTAGATGGCCTCGCACATGTCGTACTCCCACTGCGTCAGTCCGAAGCGCGGATGAGAGGCGTCGTAGCCCTGGGGGTTCGACAGGCGGGCCACGTACTTGAGGAAGTCGGGCTTCGGATCGGCGACGCCGGCCTTCTTCATGGCCTCGTTGTTCGGCACCCAGTACCAGAAGGCCGCCTTCGCCGTCGTGCCACCGATGCTGCCGGCCTTCTCGAGGATCACGGCGCTGTTGCCCTGCCACCGCGCAAACAGCGCCGAGGCCAGGCCGCCGCAGCCACTCCCGCAGACCACCATGTCGAAGGTCTCGTCGAACTTCTGGGCCGGCTCGGCCGCCTCCACGGAAAGTCCCAGGGTCGCGGCCGCGGCGACCGCCGAAGTTGCACCTGCGTGCTGTATGAATCGTCGGCGCGAAGCTGCGCCGGCATCGGACCGTTTGGGGTCTGCCATGTCATGTCTCCTGGTGTGGGGCGATGCAGCGAGGCCGCTTCGCCCCGGATGCGAACGAGTTAGAACTGGACGGGGATTTCCGGGCTTTCGCCCTTCTGGATTTCGTACACCAGCGTCGGCGAGCCGTTCTCCCAGACCAGCAGCATCGAGCGCTTCGGGCTGAAGCCCTGATGGCGGCAGTAGGCAGGCATGGCGGACATGTCGCCGGCCTTCATGATCACGCGGGCCATGGGCTTGCCGGTGTTCTTGTCACCGCAGTCCCAGTGGATCTCGTCGGTCATCTGGAAGAACCACTCGACGCGGTCGTTGCCATGGATGATCGGCAGGATGTGCTCCTCGGTGGTCGGGCACATGTAGCTGTGCTTGACGACCGAGGTGAAGCTCGGGTTCCACGTCACCTGCGAGCGGCTCAGGAAGCCGAACAGGTTGAACGCATGCACGTCGTTCTCGAAGCCCGGCTCCGGATGCAGCTCGGGCTGCTCCTGCGGCACGTCGGCGAAGGCGCGATTGACCTTGGCGCCGCTCTCGTCGCTGCGCAGGTTCAAGTCGCCCTTCAGGCCCACGCAACGCTTGGCCAGTTCGCGGGCACGGGTGATCTTGGCAGTGTTGTTGCCGTTCTTGCGGCCATAAGGCGTGCCGGTTTCCTGCGGCGCCGAGAACGGGTCGAAGGTTTCGTTGGTCCAGTCGTCGAGCATTGCCTCGAAGGTGGCGCGGATCTGCGCAGTCGGGAAGTTCTCCAGCATGTCGATGCCCGCTTCCTTCATCGTGCCGT
Organism: Variovorax humicola; assembly: GCF_037889915.1. NCBI lineage: Bacteria > Pseudomonadati > Pseudomonadota > Betaproteobacteria > Burkholderiales > Comamonadaceae > Variovorax > Variovorax humicola. The sequence continues at coordinate 61,035 of NZ_JBBKZV010000007.1, forward strand.
TGTAGCTGCCGGCATACATGTCGACCGACTGGTAGTGGTTGACCGTGCCGACCACGTCGTCGAAGTTGACCCAGCCGTAGAAGAAGCCCCAGGCCACGTCGCGCATCAGGGCGCGCAGGTAGTTGCCGACATCCAGCGTGTGGCTCATCGGCCGGCCATCGCGGGTCTTCCAGGTGATGTGCGCGAAATACTCGTCGCGGCGGAAGCCGAAGCTGCCGAGCGAAAAATCCTTGTAGCCAAGCGAGGCGTCGGGCTGCGACGCGATCACCTTGGCGAGTTCTGCGGGTGCGTTCATGGTGTGTGTGCTCCTGATGACGATGTCGATGGGTTCATTGCATCTGGCAGATCTCGGACCACTTCTCGACCGAGAGGTCGCCCTTGCAGCTTTGCAGCACGATCACGCCGGGGTCGCCCTGCGTGCGGAACTGGTAGGCGGTGTTCTTCGGCAGCAGGCCCTGGTGGCCGCGCGACAGCTTCATCCAGCCCATCTTCTTGCCCTTGGGTTCGCCCTTGACGAGCACCGCGCCGTTCTTTTCGGCATCGGCCACGGTCTGGCTCGCATCGAGCTGCACCAGGTGCACTTCGACATCGCCGTCCATCACGAGCGCGAACTCGTCATGCGCACAGGTGTACCAGGGCGAAGTGCCTTCGGCGCGCAGCGTCTCCAGCACATAGATCTGGTTCTGGCCGAACACGACCTTCTCGTACGGCTTGCTGCGATTGGCGATGTCGAAGCAATTGGAGAAAGCGTAGTGGCGCACGTCATCGGCGATCGGCTCGACGCGGCCCTTCTCGAAGTTCTTCAAGGACCCGAAGCGGGTTTGGTAGGCGGTGGCTGGCATGCAGTTGTCTCCTGGGGTCGAAGGTGCAGCGGCGCTGCGGATGACCGAACTGTAGGGAGGGGGCGTTGCGAGCGGTAGGCGCTAAATTCGAACCGCATTGTTCGGGGATTGCGTCCAATCGGCAGGGTTTACACGGGGACAGGCGGGCAGCCGGCAGCCTTCCCGGCCCAATTTCTCCGCCCTGCTCCGCCTGCCCCGCTTCCCGGCACAAGACCGCCAGAAAAAAAGGGGAGTTCGCCTAACATGGACGCATGCACGAACTCCTGCAGCGCACCGCCGGCCTTCCTGAAATCACGCTGGCGCCTGGCGACACTTTGGTGCGCGAAGGCGAATCCGGCGATGGCCTCTGGATCCTCATTTCGGGGACATTGCAGGTCAGCAAGGCGGGCACCGCCATCAGTTCCGTCAGCCGTCCGGGCGCAGCCATCGGCGAAATCTCTCTACTGCTGAATTCACCCTACAGCGCCACCGTCGTGGCGAGTGAGCCGTGCGTTCTTCGCTACGCGGCCGATGGGCACGCCTTGCTGATGAGCAACCCCGCCATCACGCGACTCATCGCCGTGGGCCTGGCCGAACGCCTGGCCTTCGTCACGACGTATCTCGCCGATTTGAAGAACCAGTACGGCGATTCGCCCGGCCTCGCGATGGTGTCGGATGTGCTGAATCAACTGGCACACCGCCAGGGCCCGCAGGTGCGGCCGGGTTCGGAGAGAGAGCCGAATCCCGACTATTGAAGGCGGCGCTCCTCAAAACACCGAGCGCGCAGGCGCGCGTTGCGCCCCCAAGGCCAGCGCTTCCTCGCCCATCATCGAGTGCCACGATGCGGTGCCCTCCGCCAGGTCGATCACGATGTGCGCGGGCACCGGCCCGATCTGCCTTCCGGCGTTGAAGACCCAGGTAGTGCCGATGCGGTCCGCCCAGGCGCCCGCCGGTTTGAAAGGCGGCTCGTGCACATGTCCGGTCAACACCAGGTCGGGTTGGAACCTCGCGATCCAGGCTGCGACGTCCGCGTCGCCGTACTCCCGCTTGCCCGTCCAGCAGGTGGGCGAGCCGACCGGCGGCCAGTGATAGACCCAGACCCAGCGCGCCGGGCGTCGCTGCGCATCGGCGGCCAGTTGCAGTTCGAGCGCGGCCCGGCCCGCCGGGCCGTCCCACCACGGACAGATCGTGATCAGGGTGTCGCCGATCACCAATGAATCGCCGTCCGTGTAGACACCGGTGCGGCGGCTCTCCGGCAACCACAGCGCCGCCTTTTCGCCGTGAGGGTCCGGCCCCGTCAGGTCGTGGTTGCCCGATGCAAGCACCAGCGAGGTGCCTGGCTTCATCAGCGAAAAGTAGCGCAGCAGGACGACCGACTGCGCGTCGAGCGACACCGGCGAACTCACGTCCAGGTGATCGCCGGCGAGCACCACGAGGTCGAAGGACGGTGCCAGGCGGACCACCCAGTCGAGCTGGGGCAATGTGTAGTGGAGGTCGGAGACAAGGAGGATGCGCACTGAGTCAGCTGCCAGCAAGGTTCGCACCAGCTTGTCAGCCGCCGCATCCGGCGCCAGACTCGAGCCGTTCACGAGGACTCATCACCATGGACTTGACCCGGTCGACAGAGGCAGCCCCAACCTCGCGCGCGCAGATCGAAGCGATGTCGCTCGAAGGCATCAACCCGGCCGATCCGCAATGGTTCGTCGACGACACCATCGGCGACCTGTTCCAGCGCCTGCGCCGGGAAGACCCGGTGCACCGATCGCACAGCCCGGTCGAGGGCATCGGCGACTATTGGTCGGTAACCCGCTACCGGGACATCATGCAGGTGGAGACGCACCACGACATCTACTCGTCGGACTGGAGCCTCGGCGGCATCACGCTGATGGACTTCCCGCCGGGCGAACAGCAATTGCAGATGTTCATCGCGATGGACCCACCCAGGCACGACGAGCAGCGCAAGGTGGTGAGCCCCATCGCGGCGCAGCCCAATCTCGACGGCTGGGAAAGCCTCATCCGCGAACGCACCTGCAAGGTGCTCGACGGCCTGCCGCGCGGCGAGACCTTCGACTGGGTCGACCGGGTGTCGATCGAGTTGACCGGCATGATGCTCGCCACGCTGTTCGACTTTCCGCAGGAGGAGCGACGCAAGCTCACCTACTGGTCGGACATCGCCACCTCGAACAAGCTCACCAACCCCGACGCGCCGGAGCCCGAGGTTCGCATGGCCGGGTTGCGCGAGATGCTCGGCTACTTCATGAAGCTGTGGAACGAGCGGGTGAACGCGCCGCCACGCCCCGACCTGGTCTCGATGCTGGCGCACAGCCCGACGACGCGCGACATGACGCCGATGGAATACATGGGCAACCTGGTGCTGCTCATCGTCGGCGGCAACGACACGACGCGCAGCACCATGACCGGTGGCCTGCTCGCGATGCTGCGCCACCCCGGGGAGATGAAGAAGCTGCGCGCCGACCCTTCGCTTGTCGGCAGCATGATCACCGAGATCATCCGCTGGCAGACCCCGCTGGCCTACATGCGCCGCACCGCCACGCAAGACACCGAACTGGGCGGCAAGCAGATCCGCAAGGGCGACAAGCTGGCGCTGTGGTACCTGTCGGCCAACCGGGACGACGCGATGATCAAGGATCCGTACAAGTTCATCATCGACCGGCCCATGCCGCGGCTTCATCTGTCTTTCGGCTTCGGCATCCATCGCTGCGTCGGCAACCGGATCGCCGATCTGCAATTGCGGGTGTTGTGGGAAGAACTGCTGAAGCGCTTCGACAACATCGAGATCGTCGACGAGCCGAAGCGGGTGCGCTCCTCCTTCGTGCACGGGTTCACGCACTTGCCGGTGCGAATCGTCAACTGACGCGGTCAGTCGAAGATCAGCTCGACGGGAATCAGTTCCTTCTCGATCATCGCCGCGTCCCATGGCGGCACCTTGGCAAACGCGGCCCCGATCTGCTCGATGAACAGCTTCAGCTTGAAGGCATTGCGCGACGTGCCCGCGTACACCGCGCTCAGCGAGAACGACGACAGCGCGTGGTCGGCCAGCACCACCTCCAGGTCGCCGCGCAGGATGGCGTCGCCCGCCACCATCGTCGGCAGGCAGACGATGCCGGCATGGTCGAGCGCGTACTCGCGCAGCAAGTGCACGCTGTTGGTCAGCAGCGCGGCGCTCATGTAGAGCGTGACCTGTTCGCCCTGGTGGTGGAAGGTCCAGCGGTCGCGCGTCGGATAGCCCGAGTAGAGGCCCAGCGAGTGCTTGTGCAACTCGCGCGGGGTCTGGGGCCGGCCGTGCCCCTTGAGATATTCCGGCGTCGCGCAGAACACGCGGCGCACCGGAAACAGCGGCCTTGAAATCAGCTCGGTGGATGCCGCCGGGAAAATCTGCAAGGCGCAATCGACCCCCGCCTTCACCGGGTCGACCACCGCATCGCTGACGATCAATTCCAGCCGGATGTCCGGATAGTTGGTCTGGAACTCGCGCAGCAGCGCCGCGAAGTGACCCAGCACGAATCCGGTCAGCGCATGGATGCGCAGCGTGCCGGTGGGGCCGGCACGCGCGTCGCGCATCTGGTCGAACACGTTGTTGGCACGCCCGACCAGTTCCGTGCAGTCGCGCAGGAAGGCCTGCCCGACGTCGCTGAGCCGCACCACCCGCGTGCTGCGGTGGAACAGCGGCGCACCGACATGGTCTTCGAGTTGCTTGATCCGGCTGGTGATGACCGACTTGGCCACCCGCAATTGCCGGCCAGCCTCGGCAAAGCTCTGCGTCTGCGCGACGCGCACGAAGGTCTCTATGTTCTCAAGTCGGTCCATGGGGGCGGTCCAGCAGCTCCATCACTTCCTCGTCGGTAGTCTGGGAGAAGTCCGTATACCACTTGCCGACGGCGTGGAAGTGCGCCGGCGTGAAGAGGCATATCACCTCGTCCGCCTCGCCGCGCAACAGCGCAGCCGCTTCGACCGAGGCGACAGGGCTGCACACGATGATGCAGGCAGGTTGCAGCAGACGCAGCGCGCGCACGGCGGCGCGCATCGTCGAGCCGGTTGCCAGGCCGTCGTCGACCAGCAAGACCTTGCAGCCGCGCACGTCCAGCGCGGGCCGGCGGCTGTGGTATTGCCGCTCGCGCCGTTCCAGTTCGGCGCGCTCGGCCTGCACCACGCGGGCGATGGCGGCGTCGCTGAGGCCGAGCTGGCGCACCACTTCGTCATCGAGGACTTGCATGTGTCCCGTGGCGATGGCCCCCATCGCGTACTCCTCATGGCCAGGCACGCCGAGCTTCCGGACGACGAACACATCGAGCGGCGCGTGCAGCGCCTCAGCCACCTCGAAGGCCACCGGAACGCCGCCGCGCGGCAACGCCAGGACGCGCACGTCCGGCTGGTCGGCGTACGCAGCCAGGGATTGCGCAAGCGCGCGGCCGGCGGCGCGCCTGTCCCGGAATTCATGGATTGCCATGGCAAAGGCCCAGCAACTCCAGCGCCCGACGATGCGTGGAGGAAAGCGGGTTGGCGAGCTCGTCGAGCACGTTCATGTGATTGCGACCGGTTTCGCTTTCCGCCGCGATCACGACGCGCGGGCCCCACGCCCCGGAGATCAGCGCAGCCTGGCGGTGGAACTCCTCGCTCTCGTCGCCGCCCACCACCGTGACGAGCGATCCACACGAGGGCGCAGGCATGGCCGCAGGGCTCAGTCGCAAGGCGGACGCTTCGCTCAGCCCGAGGTCGGGAGCCAGGAACGGCGTGTGGCGCAGTGACTCCAACTCGTACAGGCCCGAGATCGACAGGGCCGACTTCACCAGGTCCGCCGGCAGGTCGGCCGCGACAGTGGGCCAGTCGCAGGCCAACAGCATCGTGGCCAGGTGGCCGCCAGCCGAATGGCCGGCCACGACGATGCGTGCGGGATCGCCGCCATGCTCTGACGCACGCCGGTGAACCCAGGCGAGCGCCTGCACCAGTTGCAGCACGATGTGCTCGATGCTGACCGCCGGGCACAGCGCGTAGTTGAGCATCACGACCGTCGCGCCCGCCTCGACCAGCGGCGGGGCGATGAAGGCATGGTCGCGCTTGTCCAGCGCGCGCCAGTAGCCGCCGTGGATGTAGACGAAAACCGGGGCGCCGGGGCCTTGCGCGGGAAGGATGTCGAGGCGCTCGCTCGGATCGTCGCCGTAGGCCAGGTCCAGCACCCAGCCGGGTTGCTGCAATGCACTCGCGGATGCATCGGCCCAATGCTGGAGGATGGCCGGGTGCCCGGGGATGCGGGCGCGGTTGTTGTATTGCGTGTCGAACCACTCCGGCGGCCGGCGGGTTGCCCGGGGCATGCGAGCGCCTTGGGTCGGTTGCCCCGATTCGCGCAGCGCGGCGTCGATCAGCGCGTCGGCCATCCACAGCGCCGTGCGCTCCACCTCGCGGTCGCGCAGCCCCCAGATGTCCTTCAGGATCACGTACGGCTCGATGCCGTAGACAACGGACAGGGCATGGTGAAGCCGGTCGCGCACCGACGGACGCATCAGCGGCGCAAGCGGCTCGATGGCGTGCTCCAGGATCCGCACGCGGTGGCCGCGCCGATAGGGCTCTTCCTCGAGCAGGCCGGCGCGCTCCAGGCCCCACTGCTCCAGCGAGAGTTGCGCCGCCGCGCGCAACTGCGCCTCGAACTCCTTGAACCGCGGAAAGGTCTGCAGGAACAACTCATGCACCCGCTCCCGGCCGTTGGGGTTGTCCGAGGCCAGCTTGCGGACCGGTCCGAGCGAGCTGTCGATCACCGCCGTCACCAGCGCGCTGCGGCTCGGAAAGTAGCGATACGCCGTCGCGCGCGACACCCTCGACCGCGCCGCGGCTTCCGCCACCGAGGGGATGTGCCCACTCTCCTTGATGATGTCCATGGCCGTATCGAGCAGCAGCTTGAACGTGGCGGCCTTGACCCCGCGTTCAGGCGGCGTCGGCGGTTCGCTCAGCTTGTGTTTCAGTCGTGCCATCGGGTTTGTACGGGTCCGGAGCGGCCCGGGTCTGCTTGTGAATTTCTGTGGCCGGCCCGTATGATGCAGCGATCCCGATTTGAGATGCAAGTCTCAAACCTGACTTCCAAGATCCCGAGGCGACCGGCCCGAGCCGGCCCGACCCGGGGCAACATGGAGACAAAAGTCAATGCGCCTGGCCAGCTGGAATTGGGGTGGTCGCGACTACGTGGGCACGATCTCGCCGGATGGGCGGGAGGCCACGCCGCTGGGCGTGCGTGACGCGTCGCGCGGCGCCCTTCCCCTGATCCAGGCACTGGCCGACGGCGAGCCCTTGCCGCCTCCATCGGGCACGCGGCTCCCGGCCGAACTGGTCACGCTGCGCTCGCCGCTGCCGCGCCCGCTGCGCAGCATTTTTTGCGTGGGCCGCAACTACCGCGCGCATGCAGCCGAACTGGCCGGCACGGTGTTCCGCGCCGCCATGCCCGAAACCGATCCGTGGCCCATCGTCTTCGGCAAGCTCGGCGAATGCGTGATCGGCCCGCGCGACGCGGTTCGGCTGCCCCCGCCTTCCGTGTCGGTGCAGATCGACTACGAATCCGAGTTGGCCGTGGTCATCGGGCGCGGCGGGCGCGACATTCCGGCCTCGCGGGCAATGGACCATGTCTTTGGCTACACCGTTGTCAACGATGTCACTGCGCGCGACGTGCAGATGCGCCACCAGCAGTGGGACCTGGGCAAGAGCTTCGACACCTTCTGCCCGATGGGCCCGTGGATCGTGACGGCCGACGAACTCGACGGCCGCGCCACCCGCGTGCGCGGCTGGGTCAACGGTGCGCTGCGGCAGGACGGGCAGACGCGCGACATGATTTTCGACATCCCCACGCTGATCGAGACCTGCTCGCGTGGCATCACGCTGCACCCCGGCGACGTGATCGCGACCGGCACGCCGTCCGGTGTCGGCATGGGGCAGAACCCGCCGCAATGGCTCAGGTCCGGCGACGTGGTGCGCATTGAAATCGATGGCGTCGGGGTCATCGAGAACAGGTTCGAATAGACCATGAGCTTTCAATTGATCGACCGCATCGCGGTGGAAGAAGAAGGCGAAGGCCCGGCCGTCGTCTGCGTGCACGGGCTGGGCGGCAGTTCGAACACCTTCACGCCGCTGATGCCGGCGATGGCGCGGCATCGCGTGGTGCGCGTCGACTTGCCGGGCAGCGGCCGGTCGCAGCGGGCCGAGGGCGGCCTCACGATCGAGCGCTACGTCGCGACGACGCTCGACGTCTGCGATCGGCTCAAGGTCACGCGCGCGCACTGGGTGGGCCACTCGATGGGCAACATCGTCCTGCAGCACATCGCGGCGGCGCATCCCAGGCGGGTTGCAAGCCTGGCGATGTTCGGGCCGCTGATCACGCCGCCCGATGCCGCGCGCACCGCCATCAAGGCACGTGCGGCAAAGGCGCGCGAAGGTGCCGCCGGCATGCAGGACATCGCGCAGGCGCTGCTCCAGACATCGATCTCGGCCGACACGCGTGAGCGCCTGCCGATTGCCGTGGCCTACGTTCGCGAGAGCCTGATGCGGCAGGACGGCGACGCCTACGCGCGCAGCTGCGAGGCGCTGGCAGAGGCACAACCCGCCGCGGTGGACCAGATCGAGGCACCGGTGCTGCTGGTGACCGGCGACGAAGACGGCGTGGCGCCGCCGCAAGCCGTTCGCGCCATGGCCGACCGGCTGCACCGCGCCGCGAGCAAGCGCGTCGTGGTGCTGCCGCGCTGCGGGCACTGGACGCCGGTGGAGCGGCCCGAGGAGTGCCAGCGCGAACTGCGCGACTTTCTCGCGGCTACTGCAAGAAGCTGAACAGGAAGCCAGGCAAGGAGCCGAACATGGCCGATGTGATGTTCACCAACGTGAAGGTCTTCGACGGCGGCGGCGAGGCGCCGTTCATGGGCGACGTGCTGGTGCAAGGCAACCGAATCTCGCGCGTCGTGAAGACGGGCTACGGCGCGAGGTCGGCGCCTGTCAGCGGTGCGCAGGTGATCGACGGCGCCGGCGCCTTCCTGATGCCCGGCATGGTCGAGGCGCATACGCATTTCTCCTGGAACGACCAGCCCAGCCTCGACGCGATCCAGCGCATGCCGCCCGAAGAACACATCCTCTGGTGCGCCGAGGTCGCGAAGCGCTATCTCGACATGGGCTGGACCAGTTGCGTCGGTGCCGCCACCGCCAAGCCGCGACTGGACGTCGTGATCCGCAACGCGATCAACGACGGCACCATCGTCGGCCCGCGCTACCTCGCCGCGAGCCAGGAGATCACGGTGCCAGGCGGACTCGGCGACACCACGCAGCCGCACCTGCCGCAGCCCGAATTCGCCTTCGGGGCGATCGTCAGCGGCGCCGAGGAAATGCGCCGCTGCGTGCGCATGTTCTGCAAGTACGGCGTCGACTCGCTGAAGATCAATCTCTCTGGCGAATCGATCACGGGCATGCCGAGCGAGGCGAGCCAGTTCACCGAGGAAGAGGTCCGCGTCTGCGTCGAGGAAGCCAAGGCCTGGGGCAAGCGCGTCGCGGCGCATGCACGCTCGACCTGGTCGATCAAGCAATGCGTGAAGCAGGGCATCGAGGTGATCTACCACGCGAGCTTTACCGACGAAGAGGCGCTCGACATGCTCGAGGCGCACAAGATGGAGCATTTCATCGCGCCGGGCCTGGCCTGGCTGATCAACACCAGCCATCACGCCAGCCAATGGGGCCTGACGCCCGAGGTGACGCGCAAGATGGGCTATCACCGTGAGCTCGAGGCGGCCATCGAAAGCATGCGCGCGATGCGCAAACGCGGCATCCGAATCCTCCCCGGCGGCGATTACGGCTTTGCCTGGACGCCACACGGCACCAACGCGAAAGACCTGGAGTACTTCGTCAAGTACGTGGGCATGAGCACCATGGAAGCGCTGCTGTCGGCCACTGCCTGGGGCGGCCCGATGATGCGCATGGGCAAGGTGATCGGCTACATCCGGGAGGGCTACCTGGCCGACATCCTGTTGATCGACGGCGATCCGCTGGCGGACATCACGGTGCTGCAGGACAAGTCGCGGATCATGGCCGTCATGAAGGATGGCGAATTTCATCGCGCGCCGCCGGTGCGGCGTTCGCAAATGACGCGCTGGGCGGCATGAAATACCGACCCTTCCTCGTGCGCAGGACGCCCGACGTCATGGAATGGGCACAAGACAGGAGAAGCACATGAGCGATGTCGTCTTCACCAATGTCCGCATCCTCGACGGCACCGGGCAGAACCCGTACCCCGGCAGCGTGCTCGTTCGGGGCAATCGCATCCGCCAGGTCGGACGGAGTTCGGCGCCCATCTCGCCCGGCGGCGCGCAGATCATCGACGGTGCCGGCGCCACCCTGATGCCCGGCATGTGCGAGGCGCACACGCACTTCTCGTGGAACGACGCGGCCTCGCTCGCGGCCATCCAGACCATGCCGCTCGAAGAGCATGTGCTGTGGTGCGCCAAGGTCGCAAGGCGCTATCTGCAGGCCGGGTTCACCTCCTGCGTGGGCGCAGCGTGCGCCAAGCCGCGGCTCGACGTGGTGATTCGCAACGCGATCAACGCAGGGCAGATTCCCGGCCCGCGCTATCTCGCCGCCAGCCAGGAAATCACCGTGCTCGGCGGCCTCGGCGACGAGACCTTGCCGCACCTGCCCTTCCCCGAATTCAGCTTCGGCGTGAACGTCTGCGGCGCCGACGAAATGCGCAAGGCCGTTCGCATGTTCCTCAAGTACGGCGTCGATTCGGTCAAGCTCAATCTGTCGGGCGACAACTTCACGCCGCAGTCGCCAGCGGAAACGACCTGGATGCTCGATGAGGAAGTCGCCGCCGCGATGCGCGAGGTCAAGATCCGCGGCAAACGCGGCATCGCCCACGCGCGCTCGTCGGAAAGCGTGAAGCAGGCGCTGCGCCATGGCATCGACCTGATCTACCACGCCAGCTTCGCCGACAACGAGGCGCTCGACATGCTCGAGGCCGCGAAGGACCGCGTGTTCGTCGCGCCCGGCATTGCCATCCTGTACGCGATGCTGCACGAGGCCGAGGCCTATGGCATCACGCACGCGATGGCGGTGGACATGGGCTACGAGATCGAATGGGAAGCGGCGCTCGATTCGCTTTCCAAGATGCACAAGCGCGGCATCCGCGTGCTGCCCGGCGGCGACTACGGTTTTGCATTCACGCCGCATACGCAGAACGCGCGCGACCTCGAATTCTTCGTCAAGTACCTCGGCTTCACTCCGATGGAGGCGATCCGCTCGACCACTCTCTACGGCGGCCAGATCATGATGAAGCCCGACGAACTGGGCGTGCTGAAGGACGGCTACCTCGCCGACCTGCTGCTGGTCGACGGCGACCCGTTGGCCAACCTCTCGATCCTGCGCGACCCGAAGCGCATCCTCGCGGTGATGAAGGACGGCGAGTTTGCCAAGGCGCCGGAGATTGCCTCGCAACGGGCATGGGAGCGTGCTGCGTGAGCTTCAGACGCTGGCTTCCGTGGATCCTGTTCGGCGTGCCGGTCGCGGTGTTCGTGGTCTGGGCGATCTGGGACAACTACACGCTGTTCTTCAAGACCTTCCTGAACGGGCTCACGCTCGCGTCGCTCTACTTCCTGGTAGCGAGCGGCTTCACGCTGGTCTTCGGCCTGATGCGCAACGTCAACCTGGCGCACGGATCGCTCTACCTGATCGGCGCCTACATCGGCTGGTATGTCGGCGAGCACACAGGCTCCTGGGTGCTCGCGGTCGTCGCGGGCTTTCTTGCCGCCGCGGTGCTGGGGTTGCTGATGCAGGTGCTTGTGTTCCGGCACATGCAGGGGCAGGACTTGCGCCAGACACTGGTGACGATCGGCCTGTCGATCGTGCTGGCCGACATCGCGCTCTGGATCTGGGGCGCCGAGATCTACACCTTCGACCCGCCCTCCTGGATCTACGGCTCGACCACGCTGCCGCTGGTCAACAAGTTTCCGACCTATCGCATCTTTGTATTCGTCGCGTCCGTCGTGATCGGCGTCGGGCTGTGGCTCCTGCTCGCGCGCACGCGAGTCGGCATGATGATCCGCGCCGGCGTGGATGACCGGGGCATGCTGGCTGCGTCCGGCGTCAACGTGCAGCGCGTGTTTGCGCTGACCTTTGCGATCGGCGCGGGACTTGCCGGACTGGCCGGCGTGGTCGGCGGAACGGCCCTGTCGGTGTCGCCGGGCGAAGACACGCGCTATCTGCTCGCGTCGCTGGTGGTGGTGATCGTCGGCGGCATGGGCAGCGTCGTGGGGGCGGCGATCGGGGCGATGCTGATCGGGCTGGCCGAACAGTTCGGCCTTGCCTATGCACCGACCTACAGCGTGGTATTCACGTTCGTGATCATGGTGATCGCCCTCGCGTTCAAGCCGCGCGGGCTGATGGGGAGGAACACATGAGCCGCGCGGGGGCCGTCCGGTGAGCGCCGCGAAATGGCGTCGCGCCATGAATTCTTCCGCGGCCGCGGCGGAAGCGGCGCGTGGCGGGCGCGCGGTGCGCAACGCGGTCCTGGTGCATCCGGTGTCGACGCCATCGACGTCGGCGCCTGCACCGTCGCAACCCTGGTCCCGCTGGCGCGCCATGTTGCGCGCGATCAAGTGGCGCCACATCCTCGTCACGCTCTTCGTCTTCGCCTACCCGTTCGTCGCCACGCCCTTCTTCACCTTCCAGATCGGTGCGCAGTCGCTCGCACTCGGGCTCATCGCCTTGTCGCTCACCTTCCTCGGCGGCTACGGCGGCATGGTCTCGCTGGCGCAGATGACGGTCGCGGGCTTCGCGGCCTACATGCTGGCCATCTTCGGCACCAGCAGCAATGCAGTCATCAGCCTGGGCTGGCCCTGGTGGCTGGCGCTCGTCGTCGCGATCTCGCTGGCCACGCTGTTCGCCGCGGCGCTGGGCTGGCTGTCGGTGCGCACCGAAGGCATCTACACCATCATGATCACGCTTGCCGTGGGCGTGGCCTTCTTCTATCTCGCGCAGCAGAACTACACCCTCTTCAACGGCTTCCAGGGCTTCAGCAAGATCGCGCCGCCCACGCTGCTCGAGGTCAATTTCCGCGATCCGGTGCCCTTCTACTTCCTCGTGCTGGCCTGCGCGATGGCCGGCTACTTCTTCGTCAAGCACCTGATCCGCGCGCCCTTCGGCATCGCGCTGCAAGGCATTCGCGACAACCCGCGCCGCATGCAGGCGCTGGGCTTCAACGTGACGGCGCATCGGGTGGGCGCGTACGCGGTGGCGGGCTTCCTGGCGGCGGTCGGTGGCGTGCTGATGGTCTGGTACAACGGCCGCATCTCGCCCGGCACCGTGGGCACCGGCGCGATGATCAACATCCTCATCATCGCCGTGCTCGGCGGCATGAAGCACCCCATCGGCGGCTTCATCGGCGCGATCGTCTTCGTCCTGCTGCAGAACTTCGCCATCGACCTGGTCGACCGCGAACGCTTCAATCTCGTGATCGGCGGGGTCTTCCTCGCAATCGTGCTGTTTTCCCCGGATGGTTTGCTCGGCTTGTGGCAGGGCCTTCGCAACCGTGTGGGCAATGCTTCCCCCAACCGCGGCGCTGGCCGCATTCATCGATGACAAGAAGGAGCGAGACCATGAGCAGAGACAGAAGTTTGTTGTTCGCGCGCACCATCGTGGCGGCGGCAGCGCTGGTTTCCATCGGCGGCCTGGCGCAGGCGCAGGAGGTCTTGAAGATCGGCCTGCTGGCCACGCTGGAGGGGCCGTTCGCGGCACCCGGCCAGGACAGCATGCGCGGCGCCGATCTCGCCCTGAAGGACCATGGCGGCATGGCTGGCGGCAAGAAGATCGAGTTCATCAAGGTCTCGTCCGACGCCACGCCCGACAAGGCCGTGAACGCCACGCGCAAGGCGGTCGAACAGGACAAGGTGCCGATCATGATCGGCCCGCTGTCCGGCGACGAAGGCATCGCGGTCAAGAACTACGCGAAGACACAGCCGAACATCACCTTCATCAACGGCTCCTCGGGCGCGCAGGCCACGACGCTGCAGGACCCGGCCCCCAACTTCTATCGCTTCAACACCGAAGGCGCGCAGTGGATGGTGGGCCTGGGCGAGCAGGCGCTGGCCAAGGGCTACAAGAAGATCTACCTGGTGGCAGAGGACTACGGCTTCCCGTACTCGCAGGTGCAGGGCTTCATGGCCAGCTATTGCGCCAAGGGCGGCAAGGTGGTCGACAAGGCCTGGGTGCCGCTGGGCACCAAGGACTATGCGTCGGTGATCGCGAAGGCGCCGAAGGACATCGACGCGATGCTGGTCGTGCTCGGTGGCTCCGATGCGGTCAACTTCCTCACGCAGTACGAGCAGGCCGGTGGCGACAAGCCGATGATCGGCGGCTCGATCACGGTCGACCAGACGGTGCTCAACTACAAGGGCAAGCGGCGCGAATCGCTGCTCGGCACCATGTCGGCAGGGCCGATGGCCGACTCGATCGACACGCCCGAGTGGAAGAAGTTCGTGGCCGACTACAAGGCCACCTTCAAGGACGGCTTCCCGAGCCCGTCGCTGTTCGCCTACCTCTACTACATCAACACCAAGGCGACACTCGATGCGCTGGATGCGGTGAAGGGCGACCTGTCGGACGGCCAGAAGGCGTTTCGCGCAGCGCTGCAGAAAACCGACTTCAAGGGGCCGGCGGGCCAGGTGAAGATCGATGGCAACCGCAACGGCGTGGGCACCACCTACATCACCGAAGTGGCCAAGGCAGCCGACGGATCGTTCTACAACAAGGTGACGAAGTCGGTGCCCAACATCACGCAGACGCTGGGCCTGCCCGAAGCCGACTTCAAGAAGATGGGCCTCGGTACGCGCGACGTGCCGGACTGCCGCACCTAGCCGACTGCGAGGGACCATGGCATCGATCACCCCGCTCAGGTCCAGGGCGTCGCGCAGCGGCACCGATGCCGGCCCGCCCGCCGGCGCAGGAGCTGCCCGCCTGCAGTTGCTCTCGGGCGACGCGTTGCGGCTGGACGGGGTGACGCGTGCCTTCGGTGCGCTGCGTGCAGTCGACGACGTGTCGCTCACGGTCACGGCCGGGCAGAAGTACGCCATCCTCGGCTCGAACGGTGCCGGCAAGACAACGCTGTTCAACGCCATCACCGGCGACTTCCCGCCGACCGCGGGCCGCATCCATTTCTTCGGCGAAGACATCACGGACCTGCCGCCGCACGAACGCATCCGCAAGGGGCTGCGTCGCACCTACCAGTCTTCGCTGCTATTCCGCGACCTCACGGTGCGGGACAACCTCTTCCTCGCGGTGCGCGGCGTTGCCAGCGGCCGCGGCAGTTTCCTGCGCGCGCGCGCCAGCCATGCGTCGACGCGCGCGACCCATGATCTGCTCGATCGCACACGGCTCACACACATCGCCGACGAGCGCGTGGCCAACCTCGCGCACGGGCAGCAGCGGCAGCTTGAAATCGGCATGGCGCTGGCCGGTGCGCCGCGCCTCATCCTGTTCGACGAGCCTGCTGCGGGGCTCTCGCCGGGGGAACGGCGCGAACTCGTCGCGTTGCTGAAGTCGCTGCCGGCACACATGAGCTTCGTGCTGATCGAGCATGACCTCGACATCGCCCTGCGCGTGGTCGACCGCGTCACGGTGATGCACAACGGGCGCGAACTTCGCACCGGCACGCCGGACGATATCGAGAACGACGCGCAGGTGCAGTCGATCTACATGGGGAGCAAGCACTGATGGCCTGGTTCGGCACCGATCGCAGGGTCGCTGGCGACGGCGGGCCCGTGCTGGCCATAGACGGTCTCGACGTCTTCTATGGCCGCGCCCATGCGCTGCAAGGCGTGAGCCTGACGCTGGAGCGCGGCGTGCTGGGCATCGTCGGACGCAACGGCATGGGCAAGACCACGCTCTGCAACGCGATCACCGGCCTGGTGCCGGCGCGCGGCAGCGTGCGGCTGGCGGGCGAGGAGATCATGGGCCTCACGCCGAACGAGATCACCCGGCGCGGCATCGCCTACGTGCCGCAGGGCCGGCGGGTATGGCCCTCGCTGTCGGTGGACGAAACCTTGCGGCTGGTGGCCGGCAGGCGCCGGGACATCGGCCGCGTCTATGCGATGTTCCCGCGCCTGGCCGAGCGTCGCGGCCATGGCGGCGCGCAGTTGTCGGGCGGCGAACAGCAGATGCTCGCCATCGGCCGCGCGCTGCTGCTGAACCCCAGGCTGCTGGTCATGGACGAGCCGACGGAGGGCCTCGCGCCGGTCATCGTCGAACAGGTGGCGCAAGCGCTGCGCGACCTGTCCGGCGAGGGCAAGATCGCGGTGCTGCTGATCGAGCAGAACCTGGGCGTGGCGATCTCCGTGGCCGACCGCATCGGCCTGATGGTCAATGGCCGTATCGCCCAGGAAATGCCGGCAGCGCAACTGGCTGCGGATCGCGAATTGCAGGAGCGCTTGCTCGGCGTTCGATCCGGCGGGGCCGAAGACGATGCCGATGTGCCGGCGCGGCCGGACGCCGCCGAAGCGCCGGCCCCCACACAGGTGTTCACCGTTCGCCGCGCGCATGGCGATGGCGCGCCGTCCTTGGACAACCTGGCGCCGAGCACGGTGCGCGGATTCACGCGGTGGAACGCGGGCGGCACCGCGGCGCCCGTGACGGACATTCCGCGTGCGGCGGCGCCGCCGCCTTCACCCGCATCGCCACCCGCATCGCCGCCAGCGCCCGCCGCAGCGTCGCCCAGGGTCTTCGAGTTCCCGGTCGCCGCCAGCAGCGCGCGCTCGGCGTACGTCGCCGGTACCTTCGACACCAAAGGCCGCGAACTCTCCTTCCTTCGACAGTGCCTTGAAAAGCTCGGCATCCGCGTCGTCACGGTCGATCTCTCGACATCCGGCAAGCCCTCCCCGGCCAGCGTGCATCCACGCGAAGTCGCGCGCCATCACCCGCAAGGCGAATCGGCCGTTTTCAGCGACGACCGCGGCAGCGCCATGACCGCCATGGCGCTCGCCTTCGAAAACTTCCTGCTCGCGCGCCGCGACATGGGCGGCATCATCTCCGCGGGCGGCTCCGGCGGCACATCGATGGCGACCCAGGGCATGCGCGCCCTGCCCATCGGCGTGCCGAAGATGATGGTGTCGACGATGGCCAGCGGCGACACCCGCCCCTATGTCGGGCCGAGCGACATCTGCATGATGTATTCGATCACCGACGTGCAGGGCATCCACCGCATCAGCGAACTGGTGCTGGCCAATGCGGCCAACGCGCTGGCCGGAATGATCGCGCACCCGCCGGTGGTCTCGAACGTCGTCAAGTCGGCCATCGGCCTCACGATGTTCGGCGTGACCACGCCCTGCGTGCAGGCCGTTTCGAAGCAATTGGAGGCGAGCTACGACTGCCTGGTCTTCCACGCCACGGGCGTCGGTGGCCAGTCGATGGAAAAGCTCGCCGACTCCGGCCTGATCGTCGGCGCGATCGACGTGTCGACGACGGAGATCGCGGACGAAATCGTCGGCGGCACGCTCTCTGCCGGCCCGACCCGGCTCGACGTTTTCGCCCGCCAGGCATTGCCGTACGTCGGCTCCTGCGGCGCACTCGACATGGTCAACTTCGGCGCCTGGGACACCGTGCCGGAGCGCTTCAAGGGCCGCAGGCTGTATCGGCACAACCCCAACGTGACGCTGATGCGCACCACCGCCGAGGAGTGCCGCGCCATTGGCGAGTTCATCGCCGTCAAGCTGAACGCGATGCGAGGCCCGGTGCGCTTCCTGATCCCCGAGGGCGGTGTCTCTGCGATCGACAAGCCCGGCCAGCCCTTCCACGATGCGCAGGCCGACAGGGCACTGTTCGGCGCGATCGAGAGCGGCTTCCGCCCCGGCCCCGACCGCAAGCTTCAGCGTCTGCCGCTGCACATCAACGACGAGGCCTTTGCTGATGCGCTGGTGGCCGCGTGGCACGAAGTCTCGCGACCGGCCACCCACACGCGACGGGCCTGACCCGGCAACAAGACGCGAGGAGAGCCAAACCACCATGCCCCGCATCGCTCGACAGACATTGCTGGAACGCTTCCGCGCCAAGATCGCTGCCGGCCAACCCATCATCGGCGGCGGTGCGGGCACAGGCCTGTCGGCCAAGTGCGAGGAAGCGGGCGGCATCGACCTCATCGTCATCTACAACTCGGGCCGCTACCGAATGGCCGGGCGCGGCTCGCTCGCGGGACTGATGGCGTACGGCAATGCCAACGAAATCGTCTGCGAGATGGCGCACGAGGTGCTGCCGGTGGTCAAGCACACGCCGGTGCTCGCGGGCGTGAACGGCACCGATCCCTTCATGATCCCGGACGAGTTCCTGGGCCGCATCATTTCGCTCGGCTTCTCGGGCATCCAGAACTTTCCGACCGTCGGCCTGATCGACGGGATCATGCGTGCCAATCTCGAGGAAACCGGCATGAGCTATTCGCTCGAAGTCGACCTCATCGGCCGCGCCCGCGCGCTCGACCTGCTGACCACGCCGTACGTGTTCTGCGAGGCCGACGCCCGGGCCATGGCCGGCGCGGGCGCGGACATCGTGGTGTGCCACATGGGCCTGACGACGGGCGGCGTCATCGGCGCGGGGACCGCCCTCACGCTGCCCGACTGCGTGCCCCGCATCAACGCCTGGGCGGCGGCGGCGCATGCGGTCAATCCGCAAGCCATCGTGCTGTGCCACGGCGGGCCGATCGCGACGCCGGAAGACGCCCAATACGTTCTGGCCAACTGCCCCGCGTGCGCGGGCTTCTACGGCGCAAGCTCGATGGAGCGGCTGCCCGCCGAGGTGGCGCTGACCGAGACCACGCGCCGATTCGTGCAGATGACGCGATAACACTGGATCAATGGAGACGACTCTTATGTCTGGCGCTCAATTCGGAAGTTTCATCCTCGGCCTGATCGTGGTGGCGATCGTCGTCGCCCTCGCGGTCTGGCTGCTCCACTGGCTCTACCTGCGAAGTTCGAAGGAACGCGCTTTCGTGCGCACCGGCCTCGGCGGGCAGAAGGTGGTGCTCGGCGGCGGCGCCTTCGTGCTGCCCATCGTGCACGACGTGATCCCGGTCAACATGAACACGCTGCGTCTCGAAGTGATCCGCGGCCGCGACAAGGCGCTCATCACCCGCGACCGCATGCGCGTCGACGTGATCGCCGAGTTCTACGTGCGCGTCGCGACCAGCGAGGAGGCCGTGGCCGCGGCGGCGCAAACGCTCGGCCTGCGCACCATGGAGCCGGACCAGTTGAGGGAACTGGTCGAAGGCAAGTTCGTCGACGCGCTGCGCACCGCCGCGGCCGAGATGACCATGGAAGAGCTGCATGAAAAGCGCGGCGCCTACGTCAGGCGCGTGCGCGAAGCGGTAGCTGGCGACCTGACCAAGAACGGCCTCGAACTCGAAGCCGCTTCGCTCACCCAGCTCGACCAGACCGGCATGGAGTTCTTCAACCCGAGCAACGCCTTCGACGCGGAAGGCCTGACCCGTCTCACCGAGCAGATCGAGCACCGCAAGAAGCAGCGCAACGACGTCGAGCAGGACACGCTCATCGCCATCCGCAACAAGAACCTCGAAGCGGAAAAGCTGTCGCTGGACATCGACCGCGAGAGCGAACACGCCCGCCTCGCGCAACAGCGCGAGCTGGAAGTGGCCCGCGCCCGCCAACGTGCCGAGGTGTCGACCGAGCGCGCTCAGCGCGAGCAGGAGGCCGAGGGCGCGCAGATCGCGGCGAAGCAAACCATCGACGCGGCGCGCATCCGATCCGAGCAGACCATCGAGGAAGAGCGCATCGGCAAGGAGCGCGCGATCCAGAGCGCCGAGATCGAGCGCCGCATGTCGCTCGAACTCGCCGAGCAACAGCGCGCCATTTCCGTCGCGCGCGAGAGCAAGGCGCAGAGCGAGGCCGTCGCCGAGGCGGAAACCGCACGCGCCCTCGCCGTGTCGGCCGAAGAGAAGGTCTTCACCGCCCGCGAAGTCGAGATGGCCGAGCGCAAGAAAGCCATCGAACTCATCGCCGCCGCGCAGATCGCCGAGCGCGACGCCCTGCGCCTGACCGCTTCGGCCCAGGCCGAAAGCGATGCCAGCGCGGCACGCGGCGCGGCGGTGCGCGCGCAGGCAGAGGCCGATGCGGACGCGGACAAGATCAGGTCGATGGCCATGCGCGTGCGCGCAGAAATCGAGGCCGAAGCGGCACGCATGATGAACGAAGCCCACAACATGCTCTCGCCCGAGGCCCGCATGTCAGCCCTGCGCATGAAGCTGGTCGAGAAGGCCGAGGCCATCATCCGCGAATCGGTTCGGCCGATGGAACGCATCGACAGCATCAAGATCATGCACGTCGACGGGCTCGGCGGCGGGTCGGGCGGGGGCACGGTCAATGGCGAGGGCGGCGGCTTCGCCGACGGAATGGTCAACTCGGCACTGCGCTTCCGTGCGCAGGCGCCGCTGGTCGACCAGTTGCTGCGCGAGATCGGTATCGAGGGCGGCGACATCCAGCGCCTGGTCGGCAACGCCAGCGGTTCGCAGGCCGCCCTTCCCTCGAACGCGCCAAAGGAATGAACGCATGGTGAGTGTCTACACGTCGAGCGTCATCGACGCGAGCGCCGACAACGTGTGGTCGCGCATCCGCGACTTCAACGGCATGCCGAAATGGCACCCGCTCATCGCGGACAGCCGCATCGAGAACGGCCAGCCCGCCGATCGCGTCGGCTGCATCCGCCACTTCCACCTGAAGGACGGCGGCATGATCCGCGAGCGCCTGCTGGCCCTGTCGGACTACGAATACAGCTGCACCTACGAGATCCTCGAAAGCCCGATGGGCGTCACCGACTACACCTCCACGCTCAAGCTCACGCCGGTGACAGACGGCGCGCGCTGCTTTGCCGAATGGAGCGCAGAGTTCGAATGCGATCCGGGCCGCGAGCGGGAGCTGACCGAATCGATCGGCAACGACGTGTTCCAGGCCGGCTTCGACGCGTTGAAGCGGGCCATGCGCTGAGGCCAGCTCGCCTGCCCTCCGAATGCTGCAGAAGGTCGTGCGCTCCACCATCATCGACGCGCCAATCGAGCGCGTGTGGGCCGTGCTGCGCGACTTCAACAGCCACGACCAGTGGCACAGCGCGGTCGACACCAGCCGCATCGAAGGCAACGAACGCAGCGACCAGGTCGGCTGCGTGCGCAGCTTCACGTTGAAGGACGGCAACCGCATCCGCGAGCAATTGCTGACGCTGGACGACACGGAGCACAAGAGCACCTATTGCATCGTCGAGGCCACCTTGCCGCTGCAACGCTACGTGGCCACGGTGAGCCTCAAGCCGGTGACCGACGGCAACCGCACCTTCTGGCACTGGGCGTCTTCCTTTGCGACGCCGCCGGGCATGGAGCGCGAACTGCACGACAGGGTTGCACAGGGCGTGTACGAGGCGGGCTTCGAAGACCTGCGGCGACACCTCCTGCAAGGCGGCGACCGGCAATCGCGAAACGGCGCGGCAGCAATGCCCACCGCGCTGCCTGCGCCGACGCGCCGCATTGCCATCACGCGCTACGGCGGCCCGGAGGAATTGCGCCCGCAAGACGGGGAAGCGCCACCGCCGCGTGAAGGCGAAGTGCGCATCCAGCAGCGCGCCATCGGCGTCAACTTCATCGACGTGTACCTGCGACGCGGCTGGATTCCGCCGATGCTTCCCGTCTCCGCGGGCTCTCCTGGCGTGCCCGGCATGGAAGCCGCAGGCGGCGTACTGGATGTGGGGCCGCATGTCTCCGGCTTCCTGCCCGGCGACCGCGTGGCCTACCTGGGCCACACGCCGGGTGCGTACTGCAGCGTGCGCAGCGTGCCGGCCGAATGGGTCGTGCGCCTGCCCGCTGCCGTCGAGGACGATGCCGCCGCCGCGCTGCTGCTCAAGGGCATCACCGCCGACTACCTGCTGCACGACCTCGGCCGCGTGCAGCACGGCACCCGGCTGCTGGTCCATGCAGCGGCCGGCGGCGTCGGACTGCTGGTGTGCAACTGGGCGCGCCGGCTCGGCGCTGTGGTCATCGGCACCGTGTCGAGCGAGCAAAAGGCCCGCGTCGCGCGCGAGTACGGCTGCGAGCACGTCATCGTGACCCGCGACTACCGCTTTGCCGACACCGTGCAGCGCATCTGCGGCGGCGCCGACGTGGTGATCGACGGCCTGGGCGACGCGGCCCGCGAAGAGAACCTCGCCGCCCTCGCCCGCCGCGGCCACTGGATCAGCCTCGGCCAGGCGAGTGGCCCCCTCAAGGCGCTCCCACCCGACGCGCTGGTCGCCAAGTCGCTGAGCTTTTCACGACCTGTGGTGTTCGACTATGTATCGACGCAGGCGCAACTCGCAGAGCGCGCCCAGCGCGTGTGGGACGCATTGGCCGACGGCACCATCAAAATGCCGCCCATCGAGCGCTTCTCGCTGGAGGCCGCCGCGCAAGCGCACACGAGGCTCGAATCGCGCGCCACGACAGGCGCGCTCGTGCTGGTGCCCTGACACATTCACGACACCCTGACAGGAGACTTCGATGATCGTCGGCATGAACCACTTCACCGTCACCGCGGAAGACGAGAAGAAGACGCTCGACTTCTACACCGGCCTGCTCGGCCTGAAGGTCGGCCACCGCCCGGACCTTGGATTTCCCGGCGCCTGGCTCTACGGCGCCGGGCCGCAAGCGGTCCTGCACCTCTACTTCGGCCGACCCGTGCCCGAACCGCGCACCGGCGTCATCGACCACATGGCCTTCACCGCACAACGCCTGCGGGAGGTAAAAGCGCGCTTCGACGGGAGCGGCGTCAAATACGACCTGCGACAGCAGGCCGGCGCGGGTACATGGCAGCTGTTTTGCCTGGATCCGAATGGCGCGAAAGTGGAGTTGGACTTTGACGCGTCGGAAAAAATCTGAGCGTCCTGAATTGCACCACCCACCATGGCAACGATCTTCACTGCGCAGCCGGTCACCATCCGCGTCGATGGCGAATCGACCGTCTCCGGCATTGCGCTGGCACCGCCTGACCCGATCGCCTGCTACGTGCTCGCCCACGGCGCAGGCGCCGGAATGACGCACACCTTCATGGCTGCTGCTGCCGAGGGTTTGGCGCAGCGAAACATCGCGACGTTGCGCTACCAGTTTCCCTACATGGAAGCCGGCGGCAGGCGGCCGGACACCCCCGCCAGGGCGCATGCCACAGTGCGCGCGGCGGCGGCGGAAGCATCGAGGCTCTTTGGGTCGCTTCCGCTGGCGGCTGGCGGCAAATCCTTCGGTGGCCGCATGACGTCGCAGGCGCAGGCTCTGGCGCCGCTGCCGGGCGTCGTGGGCCTGGTGTTCCTCGGCTTCCCGCTGCACCCCGCAGGAGAGCCCTCCATCACCCGCGCGAAGCATCTGTCCGACGTCAAGGTGCCGATGCTGTTCGTCCAGGGCACGACCGACAAGCTGGCGGAGCTGGAGAAAATCCGCTCCGTCGTCGCCGGACTTGGCCAGCGCGCGACGATCGTCGAGATCGAGCATGCGGACCACTCTTTCCACGTGCTCAAGCGCACTGGCCGCAACGACGGCGAGGTGCTGGCGCAGGCACTCGACGCCGTGGCCGACTGGGTTCGGAACCTTGTCGCAGCTTGATGTTCGGCCGTGGCGGCCGCGCTTCAACCCAAGAATCTGGTGGCGGTATCGGTGCTGGTCGCGGTCATTGGCCGGCGCACCTTCAAACGGCCGATTGCGGAGCAAACGCAGGATCTACCTGCCGGCGCCCCGCTGCCGGATGGAGGCAAGCCTCAGATCGAGTGACGGAGGTGGAACGGTTCCTGGGCGTCGCGCTTGTCGAGTTCGCGCATGCGGCGCTCGAGGTCATAGATGTCGACGGAGCCAGCGAGGTAGGCGTCTTCGATCTCATGCTGGGTCTGGAAGCTGCGTTGCAGGACGGAAAGGGCGCGGTGGATAAACGACATGGCGGTAATCCTTTGAGGTAGTTGAATGATCTTTGGTACGGGCTCAATTTTAAGGGTTTTCCCCTATTCCGTGTTTTCAGCTTTGTATACAACCGAC
This sequence comes from Variovorax humicola, assembly GCF_037889915.1. Lineage (NCBI taxonomy): Bacteria > Pseudomonadati > Pseudomonadota > Betaproteobacteria > Burkholderiales > Comamonadaceae > Variovorax > Variovorax humicola. The sequence continues at coordinate 84,906 of NZ_JBBKZV010000007.1, forward strand.
TGACTCAAAGGGGCTTGTGGGGATATTTCACGACTCGTGATTTCCTGCCCGACAGGCTCCGCCGTTGGCCGGCTGTATATTCATCCAGCCCATGCCACCCGACGCCACTGCTACCCCACCGAAGCCATCGCCCGTGGCCGCGTGCCCTGCGGTGTCGGTCAAGGCCCTGTGTGCGTTCGGCGCCAAGGTGGGCGACCTGGACTTGCGCTTCAGGCCTGCCCCCAGCGCGCAGGAAGGCATGGCCGGCCACAGCCTGGTGCAGTCGCGGCGCGGCGCGGGATACGAGAGCGAGGTATCGCTCTCTTCCATCTGCGCGGGCCTCCTGGTGCGCGGCCGCGCCGATGGCTATGACGCCGGCCGTTGCCGCGTCGAGGAAATCAAGACCTTTCGCGGCAACTTCGACGTCATCCGCGGGAACCACCGGGCGCTTCACTGGGCCCAGGCGAAATCCTACGGATGGATGCTTTGCGAGCGAGAGTCGCTCGACGAGATCTCCGTGGCGCTCGTCTACCTCGACCTTGCCAGCGGCGAGGAAACAGTGCTCGAAGAGCGGTGGCCGCGCGATGCGTTGCGCGCCGATTTCGAGAGGCTCTGCGTGACGTTCATGGCTTGGGCTGAGCATCAGGACGAGCGCCATCGCGCACTGCGACACGCGCTTGAAACGCTGTCGTTCCCGCATGCGGAGTTCAGGCCAGGCCAGCGCGAACTGGCCCAGGGCGTGTACCGCGCCGCCGCTGCCGGGCGCTGCCTGATCGCACAGGCGCCCACCGGCATCGGCAAGACGGTCGCAACCACCTGGCCATTGCTCAAGGGCTGGCCAGCGCACAAGACAAGCAAGGTCTTCTTCCTCACCGCCAAGACCCCGGGGCGCGCGGTAGCGCTCGAAGCGCTCGGCCTGGTCGGCCGCGATTGCGAATCGCTGCGCGTGCTCGAACTCACCGCACGCGAAAAAGCTTGCGAACACCCCGGCAAGTCCTGCGACGGCGAAGCCTGTCCGCTGGCGCGCGGCTTCTATGACCGATTGCCCGATGCCCGAAGGAACGCCATCGCCACGCGCGAACTCGGCCGCGAACAACTGCGCAAGATCGCGCAGGCTCATGCGGTGTGCCCCTACTACCTCGCACAGGAGATGGCGCGTTGGAGCGATGTCATCGTCGCGGACTACAACTACTATTTCGACAGCAGCGCCTTTCTCTTCGCGCTGGCAAAGGAAGAAGAATGGCGCGTCGCCGTGCTGGTGGACGAGGCCCATAACCTGCTGGAGCGCGCCCGCGCGATGTATACGGCGCCGCTGGTCGCGCACTCGTTCGAAGACGCGCACCGCATCGCGCCGGCCGGCATCAAAGCCCGGCTTGCCTCGGTGCGCCGGGAGTGGCGCGCGCTGCAGGCCAGGCAAGCTACCGCCTATGCGGCACTCGATGCGATTCCAGACGCGCTGCAGCAGGCACTGCAGGAGGCCGTGTCGGTCATCGCCGAACACTTCGCCGCCGCTCCGAAGGACGCGCACGGGCCGCTGCAGCAGTTCTTTTTCGACATGCTGTACTTCCTGCGGCTGTCGGACGCCTTCGCCGCGCATTCGGTATTCGAGATCGCGTCAGATGCTGAAGCCGGCGGCGATGCGCTGACCATCCGCAACCTGGTGCCCGCGCCGTTTCTCAAGCCGCGCTTCGCGGCATCGATGTCAACCGTCTGCTTCTCCGGCACGATTTCGCCCTTTCCCTTCTACCGCGACGTGCTCGGCCTTCCCGAGGACACGCTGGAACTGGAGGTCGGCTCGCCGTTCCAGGCACATCAACTGAGCGTCCACATCACGCCGCAGATCTCGACGCGCTTTCATGACCGCGCGCAGTCGCTCGAGGCGTTGACCGATCTTGTCGGCGCGCAGTTCGAACGCCGGCCGGGCAACTACCTCGCATTCTTCAGCAGCTTCGACTACCTCGAATCCGCACATGCGGCGTTCGCGCGGCGCTGGCCCGGCGTGCCGACCTGGAGGCAATCGCGCCGCATGGCCGAGCCGGATCGCGAGGCGTTTGTCGCGCGCTTCCAGCCCGATAGCAAAGGCATCGGCTTCGCCGTGCTGGGAGGCGCGTTCGGCGAAGGTGTCGACCTGCCGGGCGACCGGTTGATCGGTGCTTTCATCGCGAGCCTGGGCCTGCCGCAACACAACGCAAAGAACGAGGTCATGCGCGAGCGAATGCAGACGCTCTTCGGGGAGGGCTACAACTACACATACCTCTATCCGGGCTTGCGCAAGGTGGTGCAGGCAGCCGGCCGCGTGATTCGCACCGAGCGCGACTCGGGCGTGCTTTACCTGCTGGACGATCGTTTTGCGCGGCCCGAAATTCGTCGCCTGCTGCCGCCGTGGTGGCTTGTCGAAAGCTGGTCCTGCAGCCTCACCACGTAGAGAGCGGCACGGCGAGCATTCCGTCGGCCGCTGCGGCAAGACGTCTGGCGGGGTGGCGCTCCAACGTCACTGCAACCGCGCCGGGTCCGGATACACCCATGCGCCGAGGCGCGAACGGTCGAAGGGGCGCCACTCTTCGGGTTGCTGTGCGAGGCGGTCGGCCAGGGCATAGAGCACGGCCGGGTGCGCACCCAATCCGAAATGGCTCGCCAGCACCTCGATGTTCTCGGCCGCGGCTCCCGGCCGCTCGACGCTGCACCGCCACGACACCACGCCGTCACTGCGACTGAAGATCGAGGTCGTCGGCACCGGCGGCGTCGGGCTCACGAGTTGGCGGCGTGCCGCGTCTTCCGCCGGCTGACCGCTGACTTTCTCGTACACCTGCCAGGCCCGCGTCGCGCGCGGGCTTCCGATGAATGGCGTGCCGAGTGTCACAACGCTGCGCACCAGGTCGGGCTGCAGCGAGGCCATCATGCGTGCGAAGACGCCGCCAAGGCTCCAGCCGACCAGGCTCACCTTTTTATGGCCGCTCGCCGCGTAAAGTGCCCTGAGCCGGCGTAGCAGCCGGGCTTCCACGCCGTCGCGCGGTCCCAGGTTCTGCCCCAGGCCCCAGCCGTGCGCGTCATGGCCTCGGCTGTTGAGGTACCGGCGCATCAGTTCGGTGGAACGGTCGCCGGCGCCGAGCCCGGGCAGCACGAGCACCGCATGCCCATCGCCGCGCGGCGTCAGCTGCAGCAACGGCCACAGCGCCAGCGCCGCCCCGGCTTCATAGAGAGCGCGGGCCTCGGCCAGCATGAGCCAGCGCGAAGGCGGTTCAAAGTGTGAGGTCTCGAAGCTCGAAGGGGTGAATTGAAGAACGCTTTCCATGGCAGTGCCCGGTTCCGTTGGTGGGCAAAGACTGCATGAACGGCGCAGACGAACAAGTCAGACGCGGGCGTTTTTGCGAGCGGGAATTTCTCCACCGGCGATGCGTCGCCGAGCACTGGAGCGTCATCGGTCAGGCTTGCGTCGTCGGGCGTGCGTCGTCGGGCGTGCGTCGTCGGGCCTGCGTCGTCAGGCGTGCGTCGTCAGGCGCCTGTACGCGCTGAAATGCCGGATGGCAAGCTGCTTCTCCCCCTCCTGCGCGTAGAGCAATGCCGCATTCTGGTGTGCGTCGGCGATGTCCGGCTGCAGGCGAAGGCATTGCTCATAGCTTTCGAGCGCCTCCTTAACACGGTCGAGGCCTTCGAGGGCGACCGCCCGGTTGTAGTGAACCAGCGGGTCGTCCGGGCAGTGCAGGATGGCTTCGTCCAGCAGCAAGACGGCTTCCTCGCATCGCTTCGCCTCGCACATCATGAAGCCGAGGTTGAGGTACGCATGCGCGTGCGACGGCTCCAGCGCGAGCACGCGCCGGTATGAGGCCTCCGCGGCGGCCGCGTCCGTCTCTTCGAGGTCTTCCGCCTCCGCGAAGATGGCCTCCACATCGATCGCCGGGCTGCCGCCCTGCTTCGGTGCCGGCTTCGAAAGACGGCTGACAGAACCGGCGCCGGGCGCCACGCTGAAGTCCATCACGAGTTGGCCCGTGTCCGGCTCCCACTGCGAGCCTTCCACGCGCACGGCGATGCGGTCGCCCACGGCCGTGATGCGCAATCCAGTGACCGGGACTTCCGGCGGAAGCGTCCTCTTCAGCCGACGCAGCGAGCGCAGGATTTGCCGCGTCGGAATCCCCGCGGCGCGCAGGTCGTGGGCCGAGCGCAGCAGCACCAGGTCCTGGAATGTGAAGCGCCAGGCGCCGCCCGGCTCGCGTGCCGGGTCGACGAAGCCGAGTTCGATCAACTTCGCGACTGCGTGCCGGCTCAGGCCCGACGCCTGCCGGATGCCGCGCAGCGAAGAGGCCGAGAGGGCCGAAGAGGCCGAAGGCGCGGGAGGCGCTGCCGTGCTCACTTCCTCGCGCGCGCACGCGCGGGCGCCGCGGCTTCCTCTGCCACCTTGGCCACCTTCGGGGCGCGCTTGGCGCCCTTGCCTTGCGCGCTGGCGAGCGGGGTGACCACTTCTTCGGCGGCCGCGGGCTTCGCCGGACGCTTTGCTGGCGGCTTGGCGGCGCGCGTGAGGCTGGCGCGCAGCATTTCCGTGAGGTCGATCACTTCGGCACCGCCATGCGCATCTTCCGGGTGTTCGACCGCCACCACCTGCTTGCCTTCGATCTTGGCGTCGATCGCTGCCAGGATGCGCTTCTTCTCCTCGTCCTCGAACATGGTCGGGTCGTAGGTGTCGGTGGATATCTGGTCGATCAACTGGAGCGCCAGCTTGAGCTCAGGCGCCGAGGGGGTGAGTTGCTCGATGTCCAGGTCTTTCAGCGAACGAACCTCGTCCGCATAAAGCAGTTGCTGCAGCACCAGGCCCTCGTCATGCGCACGCACCTGGACGACGTATTGCTTCGACTTCCACACCCATCGTGCCAGCGCACAGCGGCCGCTTTCCAGCATCGCCGCCTTCAGCAGGTTGTAGGGCTTGCCGCCACGCTTGTCGGGCGCAAGGAAGTAGGCCTTGTCGAAGTAGATCGGGTCGACCGCCTTCTCGGGAATGAAAGAGACGATGTCGATCAGGTGGCTGCCGCCCTCTTCCAGCGACTTCAGTTCGGCGGGCTCGAAGAGCACGTAGCGGTCCTTCTCGAACTCGTAGCCCTTCACCATTTCCGACCGCGGCACGACCACCGAGGGATCTTTTTCGGAGACGTATTGCTGCTTCACGCGCGAGCCGTCCTTGGTCAGCATGTTGAAGCGCACCGTGCTCGCGCTTTCGGTCGCCGAATAGAGGCGCACCGGAATCGACACCAGCCCGAAGCCGAGCGAAAGGGATGCAAGGGAGCGTGCAGCCATTGATTTCTCCATGAACTACGAAGCAACGCGTTGCAGCTTGCCACTTTTCGTCGATTTGACAAGTCGGCCGCAGCCGCGACGCAACAGAGGTGGCCAACGACCGACCACCCTCGCCGCCCCACGGGGCCGAGCCCTGACGGATCCAATCAATTCAGTTGTCCACCACACTATCGCGGAACCAGCGACGCATGAAACCAGGACGAGCGCGGCGAACTCTATTCGTGGGCACCCGCGAAACCGGCTTTGCCGGGCCGCCGGTATCGCCCCCTAGAGGGGGAGGCGCCGCAGGCGCTTCGGGGGTGTTCAATTTCCCCCACGCTATCGCGGGACGAGCGACGCATGAAACCAGGACGAGCACGGCGAAGTCTGTTCGTGGGCACCCGCGGAACCGGCTTTGCCGGGCCGCCGGGTGCGCCCCCTCGAGGGGGAGGCGCCGCAGGCGCATCGGGGGTGTTTCATTCCACCGGCTTTGCCGGGCCGCTGGGTGCGCCCCCTCGAGGGGAGGCGCCGCAGGCGCATCGGGGGTGTTCCACATCCTATAGCTTGAAGTCCAGCAGCTTCATTGCCCTGGACAAACCCTGGGGCGCGTAGTCCTTCCAGGGATCGTTGCCCTGGTCGAGCCGCTCGTGAACATTCGCAATGGTCCACTGTGCGCCGCCGCGGACCGAATCGACTTCGTCCCAAGCCAGCGGAATGGAAACCCCCAGCCCCGGCCGCGCGCGCGCCGACCATGCCGCCGCCGTGGTGGCACCGAAACCATTGCGCAGGTAGTCCGGAAAGATCTTCCCGACCCGGTTCTTCGGGCCGCTCTTTGCGACGAAGAGTTGCGGAATCGTTCGCGCCAGATGTTGCACGATGGCCTGCGAGAAGGACTTGGTCGTTTCCCAGTCGTGCTGCTTCTTCAGCGGCACCACCACGTGCAGCCCCTTGCCTCCGCTGGTCTTCACGAATGACGCCAGCCCCAGTTCGTTCAACAGCGCGCGCACCAGATGCGCTGCCTTCTGCATCGACTTCCACGCCACGCCTTCGCCTGGGTCGAGGTCGAAGGTCATGCGGTCGGGCTTGTCGATGGATGACTTGACGGCGTTCCAGGTGTGGAACTCCACTACGTTCATCTGCGCGGCCGACAGCACGGCCCGCGCCGTCGGCACCTCCAGGTATGCGGGATGGGCGGGATCGAGCGCCGTATCCAGCAGCTTCACGCCGGGCATGGATCCTTCGAGGTGCTTCTGGAAAAACAGTTCGCCTTGCACGCCGGCCGGCGCGCGCACCAGCGACACCGGGCGGGCCTTCAGGTGCACCAGCAGCAGCGGGGCCACCAGCCCATAGAAACGCACGAGGTCCAGCTTGGTGAGGCCGGTCGATGCGTCGATGACCCGCTCGGGATGCGTGACCCTGAGTGTCGGTTCGGTCGATGGTCGTACTTCCATGGGAGTCACCTCTTTCGGTCGTTCGCGAACGATCGCCTTGACCGGCTTGTCGGCACGCAGCCCGTGAAACACCGCATGACGAACGCGCCCGGTCCGGGTCCAGTCGCCAAAGCTCACCTCCGCCACCAGGCTGGGCTTGACCCAATGCGCCGTACGGTCCAGCTCGGTCGGGCCGCTGAGCGGGGACGCGGGCGCCGCCAGGGCATCGAGGCGCTTCTTCAGGTCGACCAGCGCCTTCTCATCGAAACCGGTGCCCACGTTGCCGGCGTAGTCCAGTTTTCCCTTGTCACCATGCACCGCCAGCAGCAGCGATCCGAAGCCGGTGCGGGCGCCCTGGGGGTCGGTGTAGCCGGCAATGACGAATTCCTGACGCTGCTGGCACTTGAGCTTGATCCAGCTGTCGGCGCGACGCATGACATACGTCGCATTGCGCCGCTTGCCGATCAGGCCCTCGAGGCCCATGCGGCACGCCGACGCGAGCAGATCCTGTGGCTGCGCATCGAAGCTTTCACTGAAGCGCAGGGCTGCGGGCGGCTTGGCAAGCAACGCATGCGCGATCGCGCGCCGGGTCTCCAGTGGCTCCCCGCGCAGGTCGCGGCCATTCAGGAACGGCGCGTCGAAGATGTAATAGACGATGTTCGCGGTGCGGCTGCTGTCGAACGCGTTCTGCAGCGCCTGGAAGTCGGGCAGGCCCTTGTCGTCGAGGACGACGATTTCACCGTCGAGCCAGCCCGATTCGAGCTTCAGCTTTGGAATCGCGCTGGCCAGATGCTGGAGCTTGTGCGTCCAGTCATGGCCATTGCGCGTGAAAAGCCTGACCTCCTTGCCGTCGACGCGGGCCAGCAGGCGATAGCCGTCGAACTTGAGTTCGAACGACCATTCCGCGGCATTGGCCGGAATTCCGTCAACCAGCGTGGCCAACTGCGGCTGCAACTTCCCGGGCAGCGCTGCCGGCACGCCGGGCAGCGCGCCGGACGACTTTCTGTCCGCCTTCCTGGCGGCCGGCGCGGTTGCGGCCGAGACGGCCCGCGCTCTCAACGGGACCACGCTGTCGGGCATTTCATCGACCAGGCTGAACTCGGTCGCCGGCCGGACGAAAGAGTCCTTCTCCTTGATCAGCAACCAGGGAACCTGCTTTTCCCCGTTGCCCTTGATGCGGATCAGCGCCCAGCGCCCGTGCATCTTGTGCCCGTGCAGTTCGAACTTGAGCATGCCTTCCCTGTAGCCTTTGTGCGCATCCTCGAGCGGCGTCCAGGTGCCCTCGTCCCAGATCATCACCTTTCCAGCGCCGTACTGCCCCTTGGGAATCACGCCCTCGAACTGGTTGTAGGCCATCGGATGGTCTTCCACCTGCACTGCCATGCGCTTGTCGTGCGGGTCGTAGCTCGGCCCCTTCGGCACGGCCCAGCTCTTCATCGTGCCGTCGAGTTCAAGCCGGAAGTCGTAGTGCAGCCGGCTCGCCCAGTGCTTCTGGATCACGAACGCCAGCGCGCCCGCCTTCGTCGCACCTCCCTCCGCAGGCTCGGACGTGATGGCGAAATTGCGTTTGGAACGATAGAGCTTCAGGGGATCGCCGGGCATGCGCTTTCCTTGGTCTGACAGCCGCAAACAGTCGGCAATTGTGCTTTTGTCCTGTACTCATCGTGGGACCGTTCGTCAGCCGAAGCATCGCAACCGCGCAGGACGGCAGCGCAACCTCGGTGCCGTCAACACCAAGGAATACACCTACCCTGCTCGCGTTGAACTTATTTTGTGTATCGATACAGTAAATCGTTCCACCGCAAGCGGTTGAGCGCAATCCGCGCAAGACAGGAGACTCAAGGATGACCTCGACACGGCGCCGGTTCGTCAAGGCTTCCTCGGTCGTTTCCGTTGCGGCGGCGACATGGGCTGGGCCTCTTTGCGCCACCAGTGGGCCTGGGCCCTGTTCGCGACCTGCGCCATCACCGGCACCAACGTCCGGGACGTGGCGCGGCCGGTTGCCGACACGGATGGGTTTGTGAATTCCGCAAGAAGGCACGGAGAGTCCGGGTGAGCAGCATTCATGACGTGGCCAACCGCGCGGGCGTGTCGACCAGCACGGTGTCGAACGTATTGAACGGCCGCAACGACCGCATGAAGTCCGAGACGCTGGCCCGCGTCGAGGCGGCCATTCGCGAACTGAAGTACCGGCCCAATACTTCCGCGCGCCAGTTGAAAACCGGCCGCACGCCGTTGATCGGTGTGCTGGTGCCGTCGATGGCCAACCCGATGTACGGCTTCATTGCGCGCGAGATCGAAACGCTGGCGCAGGAGCGCTACGGCTTTCGCATCATGATCGGCAACACCTATCGCGACCGCGACAAGGAAGCGCGTTTCTTCGAAGACCTGATGGCGCATGGCGTGCGCGGCGTGATCATCATTTCGTCGCTGATCGACGAGCAGCACTTCGAGCGCGCAGCCGAGCGCGGCCTGATCATGGTGAGCTATGACCGGCGCGCGACGCCGGGCGTGGCGTCGGTAATCGATCACGTGACGGTCAACAGCTTCGAATCGGCCCGGCTCGCGACGGCGCACCTGATCGAGCGTGGCCACAAGCGCATCGCGTACGTCACGCCGTCGGGCCGCACGATGAGCCGCGACGAGAAGATCAACGGCTTTCTCCAGGCGGCACGGATCGGTGGCGTCGCGGCGACTGCCCAGGTGATCGAGGGCGTGCCCCCCGATGAATACGGCGACTCGATGATGAGCGAACTGGGCCGCATGCAGGCCGTCCTGCTGGCGAAGTCGAAGAACAGGCCGACCGGCGTGGTCGGCGTGAACGACATCCTCTCCTTCGGGCTGATGGCGGGCTTTCGCGATGCGGGGCTTTCAGTGCCGCAGGACGTTTCGGTCGTCGGCATCGACAACGTATTCCTTTCGAACCTGATGTATCCCGCGATGACCACCGTGCGCGTGCCCGTGCCGGAGATGGCGCAAGTGATGGTCGAGCGCGTCATGGGTCGCCTGGCCGATGCCGACATTCCCACCGAGGAGTTCATGTTCGAGCCCACGCTGGTGGTGCGCGACTCGGTGGCACCACCTCCCGGATCGGTGCGTGCGAGGTAGACGATGACGACCGTTTTCATCAGCCACTCGCCGAGCCAATTGGCACAGTACTACGGCAACAAGGCGACGGCCGCATTGCAGGCGCTGGCGCGGGTTCGTCTGAATCCCGGCGAAGCAACGTTGACGTCGGCGGCGCTGGCGGCGTTGGCACACGACTGCGACGTCATCGTGTCGTACCGGCAGACCGTGGGGGACGAGGCACTGTTCGCCGGACTGCCCCGGCTCAAGGCCTTCGTGCGCTGCGCCATCGACATTCGCAACATCGACCTGGCGGCCGCGAGCCGGCATGGCGTGCTGGTGACGCAGGCAAGCGCCGGATTCATTTCGTCGGTGTCGGAGTGGATTGTCGGCGTGATGATCGACCTGAGCCGCGGCATCAGTGCTTCCGCGGCGACGTATCACGCCGGGCGTCCAGCGGCGCCGGTGATGGGGCGCGAACTGCGGGGTTCGACACTGGGCGTGATCGGCTATGGGCAGATCAGCCGTCATTTCTGCAACGTGGCGCTGGCACTCGGCATGCACGTCATCGTGCACGATCCGTTCGCGAAGACCGGGCGCGCAGAGTTGCCGCAGGTCGGGTTCGACGAACTGCTGGCCAGGTCCGACTATGTCGTGTGCCTGGCTGCCGCCACCGAGGCGAGCGCCGACATGATGAATGCGCGTGCGTTCGGCCTGATGCAGCGGCATGCGTTCTTCATCAACGCCTCGCGTGGCGAATTGCTCGACGAGGCCGCCCTCCTCGCCGCGCTCGATGCCGGCACCATCGCCGGAGGCGCGCTCGACGTCGGCCGCGCGCCGGACCAGATGCCGTCGCCAGCAGTCGCGGCACACCCGCGTGTCATCGCCACGCCGCACATCGGCGGCCTGACACCGCCGGCCGTCGAGCACCAGGCGATGGAGACGGTGTCGCAGGTCGCGGCGCTGATGCAAGGACGGGTGCCGGCCGGCGCGGTGAATGCGCGCGAGGCGTGGCGCTGGCAACAGGCGTTTTTCGCCGCCGCACAGGAGTGAGTCGTCATGAACCGCACCGTCAACGCGACCTACCCCGGCGCTTGCGATTGCCACGTCCACATCTATGAGGTCCAGTACCCGCTGGTACCCAACGTGGCGTGGGTGCCTCGCCATTCCCCGGTGTCGGCCTACCGGCGAGAGGTGCAGCTTCCGGCCGGGCTGGAGCGCGCCGTCATCGTCCAGCCGACCGGCTACGGCTTCGACAACCGCTGCACACTCGCCGCGCTGCTGCAGTTGGGCGATTCGGCGCGCGGCATCGCGGTGATTGCGCCGGACGCGCCCGACGCCGACATCGCCCGGCTGCATGCCGCGGGCATTCGCGGCGTGCGCTACATGATGCTCGACCCGTCCGTGATGACGTGGGACACGCTGGAGCCGATGGCCGCGCGCATGGACGATGCCGGCTGGATGATCGACCTGCAGTTCGACGGCCGCGAGATGCCCGAGCACGAAGCCGTTGTGAAGCGCCTGCCCTGCAAGCTCGTCATCGACCACAACGGCAAGTTCCTGGAGCCGGTGACGCCGGACCATCCTTCGTTCCAGTCGCTGCTGCGCGTGCTGGATTCGGGCAAGGTCTGGATCAAGCTTTCCGCACCGTACGAGACCTCGAAGACCGGCGCGCCCGGCTACGACGACGTCAGCCTGCTGGCGCGCACGCTCGCCGAGAAGTTTCCCGAACGCTGCCTGTGGGCGAGCAACTGGCCGCACCCCGGACGCGACCCCGTACCGGCCATCGTGCCCCTCTATGACTTGCTGTTCTCATGGGCCACGAGCGATGAGACGCGCCGGAAGATCCTCGTCGACAACCCGGCGCAGCTGTACGGGTTCTAGAAATCCCGGCAAGCGGCCAGCGCCACCGCCAGCCGCGCCCCCACTTCCGCGTTGTGCTTCACCAGCGCGATGTTGGTCGCGAGGCTGCGCCCACCCGTCAGCACCTTGATGCGAGCCAGCAGGAATGGCGTGACCGCCTTGCCTATGATGCCTTGCGACTTGGCCTCGGCCAGCGCCTGTTCCATGATCGCGTCGATCTCCTTGCGCGGCATCGCCGCGGCTTCCGGCACCGGCGCGCTCAGCACCACGCCACCTGCAAGGCCCAACGCCCACTTGGTGCGGATGAAGCGTGCCTGCGCCGCCGCATCGTCCAGCCGGTAGTCCGCGCGAAAGCCGCTGTCGCGCGTGTAGAACGCGGCGAAATTGTCCTGCTCGCAACTGAGCACCGGCACGCCGTGCGTCTCCAGGTATTCGAGCGTGAGGCCGATGTCGAGGATGGACTTGGCACCGGCACACACCACGGCCACCGAAGTCTTCGCAAGCTCCTGCAGGTCGGCCGAGATGTCGAAGGTTTCCTGCGCGCCGCGATGCACGCCGCCCAGGCCGCCGGTGACGAAGACCTCGATGCCCGCCAGCGCGGCACAGATCATCGTTCCCGCCACTGTCGTTGCGCCAAGCCCGCCGCTGGCCAACACGGCCGGCAGGTCGCGGCGGCTGATCTTGGCGGCCTGGCCCGAACGGCCGAGCAACTCCAGTTCGTCATCCGACAGACCGATGCGGATCCGCCCGTCGATCACCGCGACCGTTGCCGGCTCGGCGCCAAGTTCGCGGATCCTTGCCTCCACTTCGCGCGCCGTGCACACGTTCTCCGGGTACGGCATGCCGTGGGCGATGATGGTGGATTCCAGCGCCACGAGCGGGCGCCCTGCAGCCTTTGCGGCGGCCACAGGCGCACTGAGGCTCAACCAGGAAGCGGCGAGGTCAGCGACCATTGGATGATGCTTTCGTCAGTGGATGGGGCGTCGATACTGTAGCCTTCACCGCGTTCTCCTCAACTCGACAACGGAGCGAACATGGCCGACAGGATCCTGGTGTTCTACGGTTCGTACCGGTCCGACCGGATGGGTGTGCGTCTGGCGGACTACATCGTCGCAGGACTTCAGGCGCGCGGGGCCGACGTCGAATTCATCGACGCCAAGGTCGTCGGCCTGCCCATGCTTGACCGGATGTACAAGGAGTACCCGAAGGGCACCGCCCCGGACTCCATGGAAGCACTGGCTGAAAAGATACGCACTGCCGACGCGTTCGTCTTCGTGACCGGCGAATACAACTGGGGCCCGCAACCCGGCTTGAAGAACCTCACGGATCACTTCCTGGAAGAGTGGTTCTGGCGCCCCGCCGCCGTGGCGAGTTACTCCGCGGGACGTTTCTCCGGCGTTCGTTCGGGCACGATCTGGCACTCGATCCTCTCCGAGATGGGGATGGTGGTCATCTCGAGCACGCTGGCAGTCGGCCCCATTTCCCAGACGCTCGACGAGACCGGCAATCCGACTGGCAAGGCCGGCGAGGCGCTGGACCGATCATTCGGCCGATTCGCCGATGATCTGGCGTGGTGGGCCGAGGCGGCGCGTGCGCAACGCGAGCGCAAGGCGCCGCCCTATTGAGGCCGCAGCGTGAGTGAAGGCCTACCGGATGCCCACGACCTCGGCCTGGGCCCGCGCGTCCGGCGTAGCGGCGCTCACGCGCAGGAGTTTGTCGCCTTCGCGGAAGAATAACCAGCAACCGTCCTCCGCCTTGCTTGCGTCGGTTGGCAGACCTGTCAGCGTCGCATTGAATTTCGCGCAGAGACTTCCGTCGCTCTTCAGTTCCCAACGGCCCGCGACACTGGTGCTGCTTTGAGAAGAACCCAGGCTGATGAAGTAGACGCGCCCACCGCTGCGCAAATCCAGGCTGAAAAAACTCTTCGCACCGATCTCCCTGAGCGTGTGCTTCTTGTCAGCGAGCAACTTCTGAACCTCGTCCCGATCGAGGAACTTGCGTCCTTGCGCGAGCGGCGTCGCGGTGCTCGCGGGGGGCGGTTGCGCCGTCGGCGGGGCTGCTGCCACGGTTGTCGAAGGCGGAGACAACGGTGTTGCCGGGCGCGCCGCTGGAGGCGTTGCCGCGGGCGGTGGCGGGCGCATCGTCGGGGGCGCCGGCGCCGGCGCTGGCACTGGCGCTGGCGTTGGGGCTTGCGCTTGCGCTGGCGCTGGCGCTGATGCAGGCGATGCCGCCGGCGATACCGAAGGCGAAGGCAGCGCCGCCTGCGGCGCAGTTTGCTGCGCGGACGCCGCTTCGCGTTGCGTACGCGCCAGCAAGGTCTCGATGTCCTTGTCCTTCGGTGCCTGCTCCCGGGGCGCGGCAGCGGGCCCAGGTGCGGCTGCTGCCTCCGGGCGCTGCACCGGCGCCGGCCGCGCCGCAGCCTGCGCCGGCCCCGCACGGCCGGAGGCAGGATTGAAACTGAAGTCCGACGTCAGCGAGGTATTGACCCATGGCAACTGCCGCCCGGCCGTATCGCGCAGCACCTTCACCCGCACGTTCTTGAACATCTGTTCGACTTCGACGCCGGGCACCATGATTTCCTGCGCCAGGCTCCGGGTATAGATGCTGTTGCTGCCGTCCGGGCCGTCTTCGGCAGGCGCGCCGGGCGCCGACGCGAAGGCGATCAGCGTGCCGCGCGCGCCCATCTCCGCCAAGCCGCCGGCCGAGGAAATATTGCGCGTCTTTTTCGGGAACGGGTTGTCCCGGCAAGCGTCCAGGATCACGATGCGCGGATGCGAGCCCACCTTGTCGATACGGCTCAGGAACAGCTCGTCGATGTCGACGGACTCGTCCTTCACCTCCTCCTGGTCGCGCAGGTTGATGTCGACAGGCAGCAGGTAGTTGCGCCCGTCGATCTGCATGCCGTGGCCGGCGTAATACAGCACCGCGGTGGCGTCGTCCTTCTGCACCTGGCGCGCAAACTCGCGCAGCACCCGCCTGAACTGCAGCACCCCGATGTTGAGCTGCTCGTTGACCTCGAAGCCCAGCTTGCGAAGGTTGCCGGCCATCAGCCGCGCGTCGTTCTCGGGATTGCCCAGCCGCGCCCTGGAGTACTCGGAATTGCCGATCACCAGGGCAATGCGCCTGTCAGCCGACCGATCCTGCGCATGCGCAGCGAAGACCTGCAGTGCAAGCAGAAGCCCCAGCGCGAAGGCCCGTGACAACCAGCATGCGGCAAGACGCGAGACAGACATGCCGCTGACTATCCCCCCGCGCCGCCGCGATTGCAACCGTCCAGGTGCTCAGCGTGCGGCGCGCAGCAAGTCGATGAACAACGGATCGGTGCGGACCACGCGCGAGTTGCCCACGTCCCTGAAAGTCACGCCGCCTGCGGCCGCCCCCAGCATGCCGCGGACCAATGCCGCGTCGGTCGTGCCATCCACCACCAGCACGACGCGCCGCGGCAACACGAAAGCGGCCAGTTGCCGCAATTCGTACTCGCACCCCAGCCGCTCGCGCGAGATGCCCCGCAAGTCCATGAGCACGACCTCGGCCCGGGCCATCAGTTCGACCACGGTTGCCTGCCAGGTCGTGTCCGCGCAGCAGAACTCGTTGACCCGAAAACGCCCGTCGGGGTCGCGCTCCTCGTCGTGTGCCGCCAGCCGGCGCTGCAAGTCCGCGCCGGAACGCACGAAGGTCTCGTCGACCGTGCCGAGCATGTAGTGCAGGTAGTCGCCGGGGTCGATGGTCCGCGCGACCACATCCGGCGCCGCGATCACCGTCACCGGACCGAAGTAGCGCCAGCGCGCGCCGATGCGATCGAACAACCGCCCGGTTCGTGCCGCATGGCCAAACACTCGCAGCAGGAGCAACGTGCGCGGCGGCGGCGAATCGCGCGCCACGTGAAGCCACTGGAAGACCCGGTTGTTCACGAAGACGAACATCCAGTAGGCCATCGCGCAACCGGCAAGGCCCCAGAAAGGGTGTTCGCTTGCGCCGACGGTCGTGGCCTGCACGGCCACGAACATGAGCCACCACGCTCGGCCCAGCAACTGGACATCGGAAAAGCGCTTGGCCTCGTAGGCGCGTGCCAATGCATGCAGGCGCCGCCACGCAAGCCAGCCGACCGGCAGCGCCAGGATCACGAACGTCGCGTGCGAGGCCCAGTGCCCCAGCAGGCCGTAGCCCGCCAGCACCAGCGCGCCGCCCGCGCGTGACTCGGCCAGCGCGTTGGTCGCGTGCGCGCCAAGAAAAGGGGCGAATCCGAAAATCAGCAACCCCGCAAACGTGATCGGCATGACACCCCGAATCCTCGACACGCCACTGCCCAATATCAGGACCATCGGTATCGGGAGCAGCACCGCTGCAAACTGAAAGAAGAAGACCGCGCCGCGCAACTGGTCGATAGAGACAGCGCCTGTTCCTAGGGCGCGCTGCACCAGCGATGCAAGCACGGTTGCCACGGCACCCGCCACCAGCAACACCGCGCAAGACAAAGCGCCCCGGGTCCACGGCCATGCGAGGGATACCGCGACCATCGGTACGACCACGCACAGGTATCCGCCCACCTCCAGCGCAATGCGCGCGAGCGTGATGGCGATCCCGGCGCTGGCGTTGTAGGTGATCGCGAGCACCAGCGAGGGCAGGCCCACCGAGACCAGCCACCCGGCAATGACACGCCGATGCATCGCTCGCTCCCATGCCAGCGCCCTTCCCTCGGGTGCAGCGCCCGCTTCCACCGCATCCGTTGATTGCATCTGCGCCGCAGACGCAGCGCGTGCGGCGACAACCTCGCCCGGCACGGAGAGCATGCCTTCGAGCACTACTACCCGATAGCGCCACTGGACGAACGCCACGACGAACACGCCGACGATGAGCGTTACATAAAAGTGGGAAGCCAGTTCGCCTTCCAGCATCCGATGCACCTCGCGTGATTGGATTTGCGATGCCGCCGCTCTCTCACCTACTATAGAACTCCAGCGGCTTTTCGGGGCTTGCGCATGTCTTCCACGTCGGTGCATCTGCGAGGCGGCGGTCGCCGGATGCTGATCGCAACGCTTGCGCTCGCGTTGCTGTATGTCGCGGTAGCCGAGTCGTGGAGCGCATTGAGCTTGCCCCTGATGATGTGGTACGTCGATCGCGGTTCGCAGCCCGCGCTCGAACGTGAAGCAGCACAGGTCGCCATTCTGTCTGCCACGCGCGAGACAGCGTTGACACCGGCACACCGGCTCGCCGCCTGGAACCTCGGCCTGGGCATGGGCTACGCAAGTCAATATCTCAGCGGCTTCGCCAACTCGCCCCCCGCCGAGCAGCAGCGCGCACGTGCAGCCTTGGAGCCCCTGATCTCGAAGGCCGAGCAGAATGCCGCATTCCTGCAGGTCGAAGGCCCGGTCGTCATCGAGTCGAAGAGCGTGTTCGAGGCCGCCAGCCTGCGCAGGCGCATCGAGGCGGACGACACCGGCATGGAGGCGCGCATCGGTGAGCGCGTGAGCATTCGCCACCGACACCTCTACCAGTTGGGCATGCACGTCGGCATGCAGCTTGCGATCTTCGACAGGCAGACTGCCATCGCGTCGCGCGACCCCGGCTATCACGAGCAATCGCCCCCGCCGCGCATTGAAATCAAGCGGCATGCGACCCTTGCGGGCTTGTCGCCTGCCCAGTGGGAGCCGCTTGCCGCCATGCCTTCGGCCGCCGCCTACGCCGGGGTCGCCGAGGCGTATCGCACAGCGATCGCCGCCACCGACAGCTCGATTCTTGCAATCCCCACGGGGGTTGCGGAGGTCCGACAATGAACGCGCTCCAGTCCCGGATTCGCAATGACACGCCGAAGAAGATCCTCGCTTGCGACGGCGGCGGCATTCGCGGCCTCATCACCGTCGAGATCCTGGCGGCTATGGAGGATGCATTGCGCATCAAGCTCGGGAAGGGTCCGGATTTCGTCCTTGCCGATTATTTCGACTACGTCTGCGGCACCAGCACCGGCGCGGTGATTGCGACCTGCGTGTCGATGGGCATGCCCATGG
Source organism: Variovorax humicola (assembly GCF_037889915.1). Classification (NCBI taxonomy): domain Bacteria; kingdom Pseudomonadati; phylum Pseudomonadota; class Betaproteobacteria; order Burkholderiales; family Comamonadaceae; genus Variovorax; species Variovorax humicola. Next base: position 102,511 of record NZ_JBBKZV010000007.1, read on the forward strand.
CGCGCGTGCGCACGTTCTACGAGGCGAGCGGCAAGCAGATGTTCGACAAGGCCTCCCTGCTCAACCGCCTGCGCTTCAAGTACAACGACGAACCGCTCGCCGTGAAGCTGCGCACCGAACTCGGCCCCGACACCACGCTCGGCAGCGACAAGCTGCGCACCGTCCTGATGATGGTGCTGCGCAATGCCACCACCGATTCGCCGTGGCCGCTGTCCAACAATCCGTTCGCCCGGTACAACGCCCTGTCGCGCGACGACTGCAACCTCCAACTGCCGCTGTGGCAACTCGTGCGTGCCAGCACCGCGGCACCGACCTACTTCCCGCCCGAGGTCGTCAACTTCGGCACGCCGGGGCAGTCGAGCAAGAGCTACAGCTTCATCTTCGTCGACGGTGGCGTGACGGCGTACAACAACCCGGCCTTCCTCGCCTTCCAGATGGTGACGGCGAACCCCTACCAGCTCAACTGGAAGACCGGCAAGCAAGCGCTGTTGATCGTGTCGGTCGGCACCGGCGGCTCGAGCCTGGCCAATGCCGAACTGAGCGCCGGCAGCATGAACCTGCTCTACAACGCGACATCGATTCCATCGGCATTGATGAACGCCGCGTCGGCCGGATGGGACATGGCCTGCCGCACCGTCGGCGAGTGCGTCTTCGGGGCACCGATCGACCGGGAGTTCGGGTCGATGGTCGGGCCGACCGACGAAGGCCTGTCCAACTCATCCGTGCCGAAGCTGTTCAGCTACCTTCGATACAACCCCGAGCTATCGGCCGAAGGGCTGGCCAGCCTTGGCTTGTCCAGCATCAATCCCGCGAACGTGCAGCAACTCGACTCGGTCGATCACATGGACCAGATCCAGCAAGTCGGACGGGCCTACGCGAAAGCAAACCTCTGCGCCGATCACTTCGACGGTTTCAGTTGAAACGCGCGCCGCCGTCAGGCTGGCCTGAGCCTGTCGATCACTGCCGACAGGCGTGCCCTGCCCGCATCGTCCGTCACGTGCGACAGGCTGAGCGTCAAGGAGCCGATGATGCTCTTGAGTTGCCACTCGGCCGCGTCGCCGCTCTCGACTTCATCGGCCAGCGCCTCGGCCTTGTCTGCATCGCCCGAGTCGAATGCCGCGACGAGCAGGGTGGCGCGCAACCAGGGGTCCGTCGCGCCGCGTCGCCGGGCCCGCTCGCATGCCGCGATCACGAACTGCACGACCGACTGCGCCAGCTTCTCATCGCCCGCGCGATTGCGGATGCGGTACAGGCTCGGCAAGTTGCTGGAGCAGTAGTACTCGTTCAAGTCCAGCTGCATCCCACGCTCATAGTTGTCGATGGAGCGGGCCAGGGCCTTCTGCTTGTCGCCCGGCGTGGTTGCGGCATCGAACAGCCGCTTGTAGCGCCCGCCCAGCAGGCCGAGGCGCTCATGCGTCGGTCCGGCCGTGGCGATCAGCGCCTCGAGCGCGGCAATCGCGTCGACATGCCGCCCGGCATACGACAGGGCAAGCGCGCGCTGCTCGGTGACTTCGGCGATCGACCTGAGTTCATCGTTCAGGCCATCGATGAACTTCAGCACCAGGTTCCAGTCATCGGCCTTGTCGGCGCAGTCGCGCAGCATCAGCATCAGGGCGATGGCCACGGCACCTGTCATCGGCCCACGCGAGTAGGCGTCCACCAGCGCTTGCGCGCGCCCCATCCTTTCCGCCTTCGGCACCGCGCGCACGGCGCGCACTTCGGCCTGGAATTCCGACAGCTGCGCCATCTGGTCCTTCATGCCGGCGGCCGTGCTTTCATTGACCTCGGTCGGGTAGCCCGGAATCGCACCGTGCATCGGCGAGATGCCGCCTTCGAGCGAACCGATCGCATCCTTGATCGCGGCCTGGATCGCGACGGCAGTGCCGTCGAGGATCGCTCCTTCCGGAAGCGGATAGCGAACCGTGCGCAGTTGAGCCAGGTCGAACAACTGTCGCGACCAGTCCGCGGCCAGCAGCACACACCCCCTGCGACGCGCCGCATGGCGGATGCCGATCTCGTAGTAGACGTTGCCGTTGGCAATCGTCATGTCCGCGAGCACCAGGTCCGCGAAGTAAAGGCGCTCCAGCATCTGCGTGATGATCAGCGCGCCCGTGTCCTGGTCGGCGCGGATCGGCTGGTAGCCCAGGGCCTCGATGACGGGCACATAGGCCTTGTCCCACAGCGCATTGAAGTCGATCTCCACCGGCCCCTTGCCCGGTTCGGCCAGCGTCGCCTTGCGGCCGTAGGGCATCACCATGAAGCACAACGGTTTGAACATGGCACCTCACTTCCACAGTTGCGTGGTGTCGAGCCAGTGCGCATGGCCATGCCGGCGACGGACCTCCTCCATGAGGTGCTGCGTACCGCCCGGGCCATCGCCGCCCTTGCCGTCCCACAGGCAGATGAACTGAACTTTGTCCGCGCCGAAGCGGCTGGCAGCTTCGAGCATCCAGAGGTTGTCTTGCTCGTACGGATCTTCGTCCGGCTTCAACGCGCCGCGCTCCGCCGGCAGGATGTGCAACGTGCATGCCGACTTCGCCGCTTCGAAGCGCGAAAGCCAATCGCCTCCTGCGAATGTGACCGACTTGGGAAGGAAGGTCGATACGTCGAACGGCAGGTACATCTCCAGTGCGGCGCCGCGCGCGAGTGCCGACTCGGCGAACAGGAGGTCACCGCCGCAGGCGCCGCCGCAGATGGCCAGGTCCTGCGCGCCCGCCTCCAGCCGATCCAGCAAGCCCTCGATGGCCTTGCGTGCGATGGGCTCCTTGTCGGCGGGAAAGCGCGGCGTCTTGCGATCGGGCGCGTCGATCATGTGTCCGCTGAAGAGCAGGACTTGTCCGGGCACGGGGCGCGCATCCATGACGCTTCACGCCTTGTGCGCCGCTGCGGCGGAGGCCGCCCCCTTGGACGCCGCCTGCGACAACGTGCCCACCCAAGCGTCATGCTCGGTTGCCATCAGCGCTTCGATCCGTTCGGCCAGCAAGACCATCGCCGCGTTGGTCGGCCCGCCGGCGTACGGTTCGGCACCCGAAAGCAACAGCCATTTTTCACGCTTGAGTCGTTCGGCCGTCCCCCGGTACTGCAGCCACAGCGCATGCCACTGGAACAACTGCACCAGCGCCTCCAGCGCGGCGATCGACGTACCGAACAACGCACTCAGCAGCTTGAAGGCGGGTTCCGGCAAGCCCGGCAGGACAGCCAGCACCGGAATGGCCGCGCCGAGCACGATCTGCGCGATCTTCACGCGCTGGTAGTGCTTGCGATAGGTGCCGCTGCTGCGGCTGTAATAGCCGAGCTGGTCTTCCAGCCGCAGCCATGCCGGATGGCGGGCAATTTCGGGCGGCACCTGGAAGGCACCCGCGCTGTCGGGTTGTGGGGCCACGAGTACTCCAATCTCAGGCTTGCGCATGCGCCACGCTGGCGCGACCCAGCATAGCCACTTGCGCTCCGTCCAGCCAGAGGCAGGCGGCAGCGTACCCTCAACCCGGCACGAGCGGCAGGTAGCGTGCCGACAGCACTCCCTCGATCGCCGCGATGTCCGCGAGCACCGCATCACTCACTGCGCTGTCGACGTCGACCAGCGTGTAGGCCATGTCGCCGCGCGACTTGTTGACCATGTTGTGGATGTTCAGCCCGGCACGCGCCATGGCGGTCGAGATCTGCCCGAGCATGTTGGGCACGTTGGCATTCGCGATCGCAACGCGAAACGCCGACTCGCGCGCCATGCTCACGCTCGGAAAGTTCACCGCGTTCGCGATGTTGCCGTCCTCGAGGTAGTCGCGCAGTTGGTCCGCCACCATCACGGCGCAGTTCTCCTCCGCCTCGCGCGTGCTCGCGCCAAGGTGCGGCAGGCACACGATGCGTTCGTTCCGCAGCAGTGCGGCACTCGGGAAGTCGCACACGTAGCGCCCCAGGTGGCCCGTGGCCAGCGAGGCCAGCACCGCATCGTCGCTCACCACGCCCTCGCGCGAAAAATTCAGCAGCACCGCGCCGGGCTGCATCAGGCGGATGTTCTCCGCATTCACCATGTCGCGGGTGGCGTCGACCAGCGGCACATGCAAGGTCACGAACTGCGCGATGCGCAAGACCTCGGTCACGCTGCCAGCCTTCCTGACCTGCGACGGCAGGCTCCAGGCCGCGTCGACGGTGATGTCCGGGTCGTAGCCGAGCACGTTCATGCCCAGCTTGATGGCCGCGTCCGCCACGAGGCAGCCGATCTTGCCCAGGCCCACGATGCCCAGGGTTCGGCCAGCAAGTTCGAATCCCGCAAAGGTGCTCTTGCCGGATTCGACCGTCTTTTCCAGGTCGGGACGCTCGGGCGCCAGGCCACCGACGAAATGCAGGGCGCCCGAGAGATTGCGCGCCGCCATCAACATGCCGGCCAGCACCAGTTCCTTCACCGCGTTGGCGTTGGCGCCCGGTGCGTTGAACACCGGCACGCCGCGCGCGGTCATGGCCTTGACCGGAATGTTGTTCGTGCCCGCACCCGCGCGCCCGATCGCACGCACGCTGGCCGGCACCTCCATCTTGTGCATGTCGGCCGAGCGCACCAGCACCGCATCGGGCATCGCGATGTTCTTTCCGGACGCATAGCGATCGGAAGGCAGGCGCCGGAGTCCGTTCTCCGATATCTCGTTCAGCACCAGGATCTGAAGTCGCTCAGCCATGGCTCGCCTCGAACTCCTTCATGTAGGCAACCAACGCGACGACGCCTTCGATCGGCATCGCGTTGTAGATCGAAGCGCGCATGCCGCCGACCGACCGGTGCCCCTTCAACTGCACCATGCCCCGGGCCTGCGCGCCCTTGAGGAAGGCTTCGTCGAGCGATTCGTCGCGCAACTTGAAAGGCACGTTCATCAGCGACCGGTCCTCGCGCGCGACCGGGTTGTAGAAGAACGAGGTGGTCTCGAGGTGGTCGTACAGCACGGCCGCCTTCTTGCGGTTGCTGGCCTCGATCGCCGTCAGCCCGCCCTGCGCCTTGATCCAGTTGAACACCAGGCCGGCCATGTAGATGGTGTAGGTCGGCGGCGTGTTGAACATCGAATCGTTGTCGGCCTGGATCTTGTAGTCGAAGGCCGAGGGCGTGATCGGCAGCGCCTGGCCGATCAGGTCGTCGCGCACGATCACGATCGTCACGCCGGCCGGGCCGACGTTCTTCTGCGTGCCCGCGTAGATCAGGCCGTAGCGGCTCACGTCGATCGGGCGCGAGATGAAGTTGCTCGACATGTCGGCCACCAGCGGTACGTCGCCGGTGACGGGCGTCCAGTGGTATTCGACGCCGCCGATCGTTTCGTTCGAGCAGATGTGCACGTAGGCGGCGTCCTTGTCGAGCTTCCAGGTTTCCTGCTTCGGGACGCTGGTGTAGTTGTCCGCTTCCGAACTCGCGGCCACGTTGACCTTGCAGTACTTCTTCGCTTCCTTGATCGACTTCTTGGACCATTCGCCGGTGTCGATGTAGTCGGCGCCGCTGCGGCCACGCAGCATGTTCATCGGCACGATGGCGTTCTCGCCGATCGCCCCGCCCTGCAGGAACAGCACCTTGTAGTTGGCCGGCACGCCCATCAACTCGCGCAGCAGCTTTTCGGCCTCCGCGTGAATCGCGATGAATTCCTTGCCGCGATGGCTCATCTCCATCACCGACATGCCGCTCCCGTGCCAGTCGAGCATTTCGTCGGCAGCCTGGCGCAGCACAGTTTCGGGCAGCGTCGCGGGGCCGGCGCTGAAATTAAAGACACGCGTCATCGAAGAATCTCCAGGAAGTGGCGAGGAAAAGGCTCGCCATTCGACAGGAGGACGCTGCAAATTGCAACAGAGTCAGCACGAAGGCGTGCAACCCGTGGGCGATGGACAGTCCGTGGCCGGACCGCCATCGGCAGGCATCGAAGCCGCAGTTACCTGGCGCGGCCCAGCGCGAACACCGAATTGACCGGCATCGCGTGATTCTCTTCAACCGGCCGGGCGCGACGCGCCGGAGTCCGGCGCCGCCCGGCCTCGGCCTTCACTTCCGCTTGCATGTCGGCCCGCGCGACTTCGCCCGCGATGGACTGGAGGGTGATGCCATCGAGGAACTCCATGATGCACCGATTGAGTGACGCCCAAAGTTCGGGCGTGAGGCAGCGCTGTGTTTCCAACGACCGCTCCGCGCCCGCGTGCGTTTCCGCTTGCGGGCCGGCGCCTGCCGAGTCGGCGCCTGCCGAGTCGGCCCCTCCCGACTCGACGGCGCGCACGATGTCGGCCACGCTGATGGCCGCGGCACCACGGCCCAGCGTGTAGCCGCCACCCGGCCCGCGCGTCGCCGAGACGAGGCCATGCCGCCGGAGACTGCCGAAAAGGTGTTCGAGGTAGGACACCGACACCTGCTGGCGCTCGCTCATTGTGGCCAGGGACACGGGTCCGCCGCGCCGGCGCGAGGCCAGGTCCACCATCGCGCTGACGGCCACACGGCCCTTGGTGGTCAGACGCATGACGTCCTCACTCGTCGCGGCCGCCGGCAATGCCCAGCAGGGCAAGCAGCGACTGGAACACGTTGTAGATGCTCAGGTAGACGCCCAGCGTGGCGGTGATGTAGTTGGTTTCGTGGCCGTCCTGCACGCGCTTCAGGTCGTACAGGATGAACGCCGAGAAGATGCCGACGGCTATCACCGCCAGCGTGATCATCAACGCGCTCGACTGGATGAAGAAATTGGCGATGCCCGCAACCAGCAACATCACCGCACCGATGAACAGCCACTTGCCCATCGACGACAAGTCGCGCTTGATCACCGACGACAGCGTGGCCATGCCCAGGAAGATCGTCCCGGTGCCGGCGAAGGCCATCATCACGAGGCTCGCGCCGTTGGCCATGCCCAGCACGCTGCCCACCAGGCGCGACAACATCAGTCCCATGAAGAAGGTGAAGGCCAGCAGCACCGGGACACCGGCCGCAGATTCCTTGGTCTTCTCGATGGCGAACATGAAACCGAAGGCGCCGCCCAGGAACACGATCATGCTGATGCCGGGGGACATCGCACCGACGAGGCCGGTGGCCACGCCGATCCACGCACCGAGCACCGTGGGCACCATCGACAGCGCCAGCAACCAGTAGGTGTTGCGAAGCACTGCGTTGCGCTGGCCTGCCTCATGGACCGGCGCTACGGGCGCGCGGCCGAAGGTCTGGAGGTTTTCGTTCATGGCTTTCCTTTGAGTTCGACGGATGCAGGAATGCAAATCGTCGTGTCCCGAATCTATGGACTTCGAGCATTCAAGAAAAGTCGCATTTTCGACATCGATCATTCTGATTAAACTGATCGATCGTTACCTGGAGGGCTCGTGAACTTCAAGCATCTCTACTACTTCTGGGCCGCGGCCAAGGCGGGCGGCATCGCCCGGGCGGGCGAACAACTGCACGTCACACCGCAAACGTTGTCGACGCAAATCAAGCTGCTGGAAGACCGCCTTGGCTGCCACCTCTTCCAGAAGCACGGCCGCGGCCTCGAACTGACCCCCGACGGGCGCACCGCCCTGAGCTACGCCGACCAGATCTTCGCGCTCGGCGATGAACTCGAGATGGCACTGGGCAACCGTGGGGAAGGCACGCGAACACTGAGCTTCCGCGTCGGCATCGCCGATGCGGTCCCCAAGGCCATCGCCTATCGATTGCTGGAGCCCGCATTGGCGATCACCGAGCCGGTTCGGCTGATCTGCCACGAAGGCAACTTTCGCGACCTGCTGGCGCAACTGTCGGTGCAGCGGCTCGACCTGGTGATCGCCGACGAGCCCATGGGCAAGCAAACGAGCGTCAAGGCGTTCAACCACACCCTCGGCAACACAGCAATGAGTTTCTTCGCAGCGCCTGCATTGATGCGCTCGCTCACTGGCGCGTTTCCAGCCTGCCTCGATGGCGCACCGATGCTAATCCAGGGCGCGTCATCGGCGGTACGGCAACGCCTGGACCTGTGGCTCGCGGAGCACAGTTTGCGGCCCCGGCTGATCGGCGAATTCGACGACGCCGCGTTGCTGAAGGCGTTTGGCGGCGAGGGCCGCGGCGTATTCATGTCACCCACCGTGCTGGAGGACGAGACCAGCGCCCAGTACGGGGTCGAGGTGCTGGGTCGGGCGCAGGGGCTTGTGGAGGAGTTCTTCGCGATCTCGGTGGAGCGGCGCATCACGCATCCCTGCGTGGTTGCAATTACCCAGGCCGCGCGGCTGCAGTTCCTGAAAAGCTAGGGCTGCTCAGCGCGCATCCTTGCGCGCCAGCAGCACATTGCCGCCGGTGGTATTGAAGGAAATCGTCGGGGCACTGAAATCGCTCAGCGGTGCGCCCAGGCCGATCTCGCCGCTGCCATGCAACACGCACTCGTCGCGTCGCAGGGCGATTTCCCCACTGGCGCCGGCGCGGCCGTGAAAGCGCACCCAGGTGCCATAAGTGCTGACATCGACGAGCACGCAACTGCCCTGCCGCGCTTCGATACGGGCATGGAGGCGGGAAACACGCGGATCGTTGACGACAAACTCGGCCTCATCGACGCGGCCGAGATGAATCGGCAGGTCCGACGCGCGAAACATCGAACGCATGTCGAGCCAGGACAGTTCGATCTGGCCAAATGAAGAATCCGGCGACCGGATCTGATGCGCGAGCGGGCCCGGCACGGTCACGAAATCCGTGATTTCTTCTTGCCAGTCGATGCGATGCACGACCGGCATTTCTGTCTTGCCACGAATGTTGATTGGGCCCAGGTTGCGGTGCCGCAAGGCCGGATCGACGACTTGATCAACGACCGACTCGGTGGCCCAGATCTGCCCGGGCCCTGCCAGATCGCTGAGCCGCGACGCCAGATTGACAGCGTCACCATACGAATCGCCATCGACCTCCACCACCTCGCCGCTCGCCACGCCAATCTGCAGGTCCATCCGCAGCGGCACTGGCCAGGTCATCAGGCGCTTCTGGTGATTGCGCTGCATCTCGAGCACCGCGTCGACGGCATCAGCGGCGTTCGGGAATATCGCAAAGATGCCATCACCCAGCTTTTTTACGACACGGCCTTTATGGGATTCACACACGCCGCCGATCCATTGCACCAGGCGCGTCACGGTTTCTGTTGCCCGCGCATTGCCCATCGCCTCGAATACGCGCGTGCTTCCAGTCAGATCAGCGAAAACGACAGTGGGGGGAGCAGCCATTGGACAGAGTTGTGGGGCGCGATCGCACGCCAGTTATGGCAAGGCCCTGCCCCGCCGTTGGTTTGGAGTCTTGCATGGAACACTTCGCAAACTATCGCAAATTACGCGCAATTTGGAACTCTCGCCAAGAGGAAATCCCCACCACACACTCAATGGGTTACCAAATGTAGAACTAATGTATTGTTTCCTCAACCAACGCCTCAGCATTTTCGTGAACAATGTTGTTTTTAAACATTAAATAATGTTTCCACGTCTTGTGGTCGCCCTTGGCGCCTCGTAAGGTAACGCTATCAACGGCTCCGGCTTATTTGCCTTTGCGTCATGGTGCTACCCAGCAGTTTCCTCCGGCTTTTTTCGCTTCCAGGCTTCCGCCTGCGCGATTCGGAGCAACGCCATACGAGCCGCGTGCGCCACGCGATGTTGTCATTGCTGCAGGTGCACGGCGGCCACGGCGTCCAGCGCGTCGCCCAGCGCGTGCGTTTTGCGGGCGATCTTGAAGCCCTCTGGTATTTGCGTCAAGACATGATGTCCGCGCTCAGCGAACTCGATGGCGAAGCCGCGGCACGCCGCCAGTTGCACCCCATCAACAGCATGTTCAAGGGCCGCCTGCCCGACACGATGGGCCCGCGCCCGCATCAGCGCTTCAACATGTGACCCTGCGGGCGCCATTTGCGCCCCTCCGTCGCTCAGTGGTGATGATGAGCATGACGGTGCCCCCAGACCATGAAGACATCGCGCCCGTCGGCCGCCAGTTCGACGTTGGCGCCGACCGGCAATAGCACCTTTGTCTGCACATGGCCGAACGGCAAGCCGGTCAACACCGGCGCCTTGAGTTGCGTGCGCAAGCGTTCGACGACCGATTGCAGGCTGAAGCCGCGATCGTTCGGCACCTTGCGGTAGCCGTTGAACTGGCCCATCAGGATCGCCTTCTGGCGCGCCAGCACGCCGGCGTGGCGCAGTTGTTCGAGCATGCGCTCGATGCGGTAAGGATGCTCGCCGACGTCTTCCAGGAACAGCACGCCCTTGTCGATCGTCGGAAAGTACGGCGTGCCGAGCAGGCTGGTCAGCACGCAGAGATTGCCGCCCCAGAGTTGCGCACCATGGATGCTGCGCATGCCGCTCGCAGCCTCGGCGTCGCGCGCCGGCAGGCGCCAGCCGGTGCCTTCGCCCTGCCCTGACAGCAGATCGTCGAAGCAGGCTTCCATGATGTCGTCCGCACCGCCTTCCGCGCCGAAGTCTTCCCCCACGGCAGGGCCCGACCAGGTCACCGCGCCGGTTTTCGCGAGCAGCGCGTTCTGGAACGCGGTGAAGTCGCTGAGTCCGACGAATTCGGTGCCATGCGCAATGGCCTTGGCGATCGCCTTGTAGGGCAGCGCATCGAGGATGCGAGTGAGGCCGTAGCCACCGCGCGAGATCAAGGCAATGTCGGCGCCGCTGGCGGCTGCACGGGAAATGGCAGCAAGGCGGGTGGCGTCGTCGCCGGCAAAGCGCTGGTGAACGGAGAGCGCGGCTTCGTCGATTTCAACGTCGTGGCCCAGGGCCCTGAGGCGAGCGATGCCGCGCTTGAAGGCGGCCTTGTCGCGCACCGCGCTCGATGGCGAAAAGATGTAGATGTGTTTTGTCACGGCGCGAAGTATCCCATTGCAACCTGCGCTGCCCGGGCCGCTTCGGCCGGCGCGAGGTCGCGCACTGCCCCGCGCTTGATGGGCCATGCGCGCAGGCCGGCCTGATGGCCCGCGTCGACGAACGGTGCGCGCCATGCCGCTGACGTTTCGTTCGCGGCCGGACGCGTTTCCACGGCCAGACAACCCGCGATCTGCACCTCCGGCAACGACGATGCGACGAGTGCGACCAGTGCCGCGTCTTCCGCGCCGTGAACCAGCAACACGCGCGGCAACGCCAGTCGTTCGACCCATTCCTGGATCACCGCCGCATGCCATTCGAGCGAATGGATCGACGCGCGCTTGGGCTTGTCGCTGCGACCGAAGCCGATCAGGTCGGGCACGAGCACGCGGAATCCGTCGTGCGCCGCGAGCCGCGCGATCAGGTGCCGATAGAGATAGCCCCACTGACCCGGTCCATGCAGGGCGACCACGGCAAGCGCCGCATCGTGCGGCCCTTCGTCGACGTAGTGCATGCGCAAGCCGCCAAGGCTGGCCAAGTCGTTCACGTAGTGCGCCGTCCACGGCCAATCCGGCAGGTCGGCGAAGCGGGTGTCGGGCGTGCGCAAGGCGTCGTCACGCAGGGGCTGGGCCTGATCGCGAGCCTCCAGCCGACGCGCACGAAAGAACTGCTGCAGCGGCGCGGCGCACTCCGCTGCGCACACACCGCCCTGCACCGATGTCTGATGGTTCAGCTGCGATTGCGAGAACAGGTCGATCACCGAGCCAGCGGCCCCGGTCTTCGGGTCGGATGCGCCGAACACCACGCGCGCCAGGCGGGCATGCAGCATTGCGCCCGCACACATTGCGCAGGGTTCCAGCGTCACGTAGAGCGTGCAGTCTTCGAGCCGATAGTTGCGGAGCACCAAGGCCGCGGCGCGCAGTGCATTGATTTCCGCGTGACCGCTCGGGTCGTTTTGCGCGATAGGGGTGTTGCGCCCGCTCGCGACCAGCACGCCGTCCTTGACCACCACGGCGCCGACCGGCACCTCGCCGGCCGCGCCGGCGGCGTGCGCCTCTGCCAGCGCGCGCTGCATCCAGTCGTCGTCCGTCATCGGGCTGCTGCCGAATCCGACGTCAGCATCTATTTCGCGTCATCCGGCAGCGGGCGTGGCTGCTGCATGGCGGCCTCGACCGACTGGCGCACCTGCTGCTGGATTTGCTGGCTCTGCTCGCGCACGTTCTGCGCGGGCGCGCCGGGGGCCGCGGGCGCCGTCGCCGGCACCAGGCTGCTCATCTGCTTCTTCACCAGCAGGCCGACGATCACCAGGGCCAGCACGAGGCCGACCAGTCCCAGGCTACGCATGCTGGGCTCCCGCGACCAAATCGAGTCGCTGCATCCACGCAGCCAACGCCTGCTCGTCGGGCGTGCCCTGGCTGTAGGCGGTATACATCGCCTCATGGGCCTCGCGGCGGTGCTGGTTGAGCTTGAGCTTGCATTGCCATGCAACCACTTTCAGCTCGAAGCCGACGATGCCTGCGAGCATCTTCAGCTGGAATTCTTCGCCAAGGCTTTTCCATTGCGCGGCGTAGGCGGGCTCGTGATCGGCGATCAAGCGCTTGAGCAATGCGTCCTTCTCCGCCGGCGATTCGATCAACCTGGCTTCGACGGTGCAATGCGCGGCCAGATAGTTCCAGGTCGGCACACGGGCCAGGTCGGGATACACGCTGGGCGACATGTAGGCGTGCGGCCCCTGGAATGTGGCAACGGCGCGGGGGCGCGCCTGCAGGTGGCGCCACGTCGGATTGGGCTTGGCGCAATGGCCCAGAAGGGAGAACCGTGATTCGTCGCGCACGTCGACCACCAGCGGCAGGTGCGTCACGAACGGCAAGCCCTCCTCATCGATCGTGATGAGGCTGGCGAAGGAATGTGCGCGCATCAACTCGATGGCGACGTCGCGGTTCTTCTCGTTGAATTGCGGTGGCAGGTACATGGATTTCCTGGGCGGGGTGCAGCGGACCCTAGTGTGCCAGCGGCACCGTCGCCTGCAAACGGGCCGTGCCCGAGGCAAATCTTCAACGCGCGCCGGCCGCCTTCAGCGTGGCGACCATGGCCGTGTAGCCGCGCACGGTCGCCAGTTGCAGCGGGGTATTGCCTTCCCGATCGGTCAACCGAAGGTTGGCGCCGGCCTTGGCCAGCAGCGTCAAAGTGCGCTGGTGCGCCGGGCCGCCATCGCCCAGCACGATCGATTCGATCACGGCCGTCCAGTGCAGGTTGTTCACATGGTCGAGCGGCGCACCGGCCGCGACGAGTTGGCGAACGACTTCGTCATGGCCCAGGTGCGACGCCGCGATCAGCGCCGTGCCGTCGTAGCGGCTGGTGATCTGGCGTGCGCTCGCACCGAGCGAAAGCAGCGTCCTCAGCGTGACCGGATCGTTTGCCACCGATGCGATGGTCACCGCGTCGTAGCGGTCGTCTTCCATGGCGTCGAGGTTCGCGCCTGCCTGCGCGAGGGCCCGGATCACATCGCCGTGCTGCGCGAAGGTGGCGACGTGCAGCGGCGTACGGCCGTGGCCGTCGCGCGCGTTCGTGTCCGCACCGGCCTTCAGCTGGGCGTTCAGCGATGCGACATCGCCTCGCCATGCGGCCTTGTGAAGGCCTTCGTAGGCTTGCACGTCGCTGGGGGACGGCGCCACCTGCGCCACCACAGGACCGGCGCACAGCAGCAGCAAGCCAAGCAGTGCGAACAGGCGGCGACGCATTCTCATCAGCCCAGCAGGCCCTTGACCTTTTCAAGCGCTGCGTTGGCGCATTGCTCGTCCAGGTTGCCACCCGGCGCGCCGCCGACGCCCACGGCACCGATGACGTCGGGGCCCGCCTTCACCGGCACGCCGCCGCCCAGCAAGAGCATGCCCGGCAGGTAGACCAGGTTGGCGCCGGCGGGGTTCTTCTGGGAGCCTTCCATCATGGCCTGCGTAGGCGACTTGGCCGAGGCAGATGTCCAGGCCTTGCGTTCGCTCGAAGCCAGCGTGTGCGGGCCGGCATTGTCGGCGCGTTGCACGGCGCGTACGGTGCCGGCGCGATCGACCACGGTGGCGGCCACGTTGTAGCCGTTCGCGGCGCAAGCCGCCACGGCGGCGGAGGCGATCTGGTTGGCCAGTTCGAGCGACATGTTCTTCTCGGTGCGAACCAGCGGCTGTGCTTGTTGCGCCGGTTGCGCTTGTTGTGCCTGTGCGCCGACGACCGCGAAAGCCAGCGCAACAGCGCCGAGACGAAGGGTGAAATGCATGTGAAATCTCCAGAGTGAAGTGACCGTGCTGGCACTGCGCCAACCGCTTCGCTACTGTAGAAAACACCCTGCCCCGCCGCTATTCGTAGGGCTACGCGCGGCGCTCCGTAGTTCTACGGAGCGGCCCGTTCGGCCAGCGCGGCATAGCGGCGGATCAATTGCGCCAGGGAGTCGCAATCGAGCTTGGCGAACAGGTTGGCGCGATGCGTCTCGACCGTGCGCGGCGACAGCGCGAGCGCCCGTGCAATCTCCTTGTTTGTCAGCCCGGCGACGATCATGCCGAGCACCTCCCGCTCCCGCTCCGACAACTGCGCAAAGCGGTCGCGCGCCGATTGGTCGGCCTGCGTGCGCTCGCGCGAGTTGACATGCTGGCGCACCGCGTGCTGCAGCGCTTCGAGCAGTTGCTCGTCGTCGACCGGCTTTTCCAGGAACTCCGCCGCGCCGGACTTGAAAGCGCGCCGGCACATCTCCACCGTGCCGTGGCCGGTCAGCATGATGATCGGCTGGTCGACAGCCTGGGCGACCAGGCGGTCCAGCACCGTGAGCCCGCTGATGCCCGGCATGCGCACGTCGAGCACGATCGCGCCGATGCCGCCGCGGTCGAACTCGTCGATGAAGACTTGCGGGTCGGACCAGGTCTGCACGCGCAGGCCCACCGTGCCGATCAGCAGCGCCAGGCTGTCGCGCACGGCCTGGTCATCGTCGATCAGGTGGATGAGGGGTGACAGCGGCGGATTCATGCGGGGGTTTGCGCCAACAGCGGCAAGCTCAGGACAAAGCGCGCACCGCGCGCCGCGGAGGGATCGGCCGCGAGCGCACCGCCCATCTCGGTGGCCAGCGATTCGCTCAGGCTGAGGCCCAAGCCAAGGCCGCCTTCGCGCGTGCTGTAGAACGGATCGAACAGGCGCGGCAGCGCATCGGCGGCAATGCCCGGGCCGCTGTCGCTGAGCACGAGCTGGCCCATCGCGCCTCGCGCGGCGACGTCGATCGCGATGCGGCGCTGTTCGGGCGGCATCGTGTCCAGCGCCTGCAGCGCGTTGATCAGGAGGTTGTGCACGATCTGCTCCAGCGCGACCGGATCGGCCAGCACGCGCACGGCGGCGCCGGGGTCGAAACTCACGCTCACGCCGCGCCGCGCGCACTCCGGTTCCAGCAGATACAAGGCGCTGCGCACCGCGTCCTGCAGCGCCACGGGTTCGCGGCGGCCGTGACGATCGGGCCGCTCGATGGCGCGCCGCAGCCGCGCCACCACCTCGGCCGCTCGCCGGGCCTGTTCGATCGCCTTGGCCATGGCATCGCGCGCGGTGCCGAGTTCGGGCGGCTCTTCGGCCAGCAGGCGCCTGGCCGCCTGGGTGTTCGCCAGCATGGCCGTGAGGGGCTGGTTGAGTTCATGCGCCATGCCGGCTGCCAATTCGCCCAGCGCATTCAGGCGGGCCACTTGGCCTAGCCGCAGCAATTCCTCGGCGCGACGCCGCGCCTCGCGCTGGCGCAGCAACATGCAGGCACCACCGAGCAGCAATCCCACGGCCAGTGCCCAGCCGGCCATCAGGAGCCAGGGCAACTCGCGCCATGCAACGTTTCGCTGTGCCACCACGTCGAAAGCCTGGCTCTCCGAAGCCAGCACCTTGTGGAAGTCGAAGCGCCAGCCCTTTTCGGTGATGCGGCCCGGCTGCACGATGAACTGCTGCAGGCCCTGTTCGATGGTGACGCGGGCGGGACTGGTCTTGGGGTCCATCGGCCAGTCACGCCACGGCACGGTGGCGTGCAGGTCGATGTCGAGCGCATAGCTGACCGGCTCCGCGCCGATGACCAGTCGATACCGGCCGCGCGGCAGGTCGACCTGCGCCAGTGCGGGCCGATGCAGGCTGCGCGATTGCGCCTCGGCCTCGCCCAGCGCAGCATCGGGCCACGTTCCGGCGAGCTCGCGGCGTTGCACTGAAAGGATCGACGGATAGACCGAGGTCAACCGCTGTTCGGGCGAATCGGCCGCGCCGGCGTTGCCGAGCAGCGCCAGCGTGGCCAGCACCGCGTCGTACTGCACGACCTGCTGGCTCAGCAGGCGATGCGCGATGCGTGCGTCGGTCTCGAACGCTTCCTGCAGTTGCTGCAGTTCGCTTCGCGCCAGCCATACCGCGCCGGCCGCGCTGGCCACAAGCCACGCGAGCCACCAGCCAGCGAGCGCGCGCAACCGTTGATTCATGGCTGCGGATTGTGCCTTTGCATCGGCGGACAGGAGGCGCGTCATGGATAACCAGAATCGCCGCGGCAAGCAAGCGCGATAGGCTCTGCGAGTCGGCCTCCCGGCGCCGATCCACCCACTTCGATTGACTGCGCCCCCCGGCGCCTGGGAGCTCTTACCGATGGACGTTCAACGTCATCTCGACGAACTGGACACGCAGGGTTTCACCGTCATCCCCGATTTCCTGAAAGCCGACGACATCGCACGCGTACGCGCCGGACTCGCGCCATTCCTCAGCAGCTACGCCGGGCGCAACAACTTCGAAGGCTTCAAGACCGAGCGCGTCTACACGCTGGTCGGACGCGGCCAGTGTTTCGAGGACATTGCCGAAGATCCGCGCGTGCTGGCGATGCTCGACAAGCTGCTCGCGCCCGGCTATCTGCTCACCGCCAGCCAGGCGATCTGCATCCATCCCGGCGAGACGCCGCAGCCGATTCACTTCGACGATTCGTTCTATCCGATCCCGCGTCCACGGCCGTCGATCAGCATCAGTACCATCGTCGCGGTGGACGCCTTCACCGCGGAAAACGGCGGCACCGAAATCATTCCCGGCAGCCACCGCTGGAGCGACGCGCAAATTGCCGGCATCTACGACGGGCACGATGCCGACTCCGCCATGCCGCCCTCGCTCGAATGCATGCTGGTGCCGATGGAAATGCCGGCAGGCGCCTGCGTCGTCTTCCACGGTACGCTGCTGCACCGCGGCGGCGCCAACAGGAGCCAGGCGCAGCGCCTGGCCTTCTCGAACCAGTATTGCGAACCCTGGGCACGCACGCAGGAGAACTTCTACCTCGGCGTTCCGCCCACGGTGGTACGCGAGATGTCGCCGCGCCTGCAGACGCTGCTCGGCTACGAAATCATGCCGCCGTTCATGGGGCACGTGACCGCATCGCATCCGACCAAGGTCTTGCGCCCCGACTACGTCAACGTCGTCGAGGCATCGCGGGCCTGATTGGGCGCGTTCGACGACAAAGAATCCATCCACTGACCAAGGGAGACAACATGGCACACATCCATCCTCTGGACCGAGTCATCGGCGACACCTGGCCGACGCTGGCAAGCGATGCGGAAGTGCGCGAGTTCGAAGCGGTGCCGTACGGCGAACGCATCGCCGCCACGAGCACGTATGAGGCGCTGCAGTTGGGTGCGGCCTGCGACCTCGACGCCCCGGCGCTGCTGTTCCTGCCGAACGCCGATCCCGACGAGACACCGTTGCGCGTCAGCCACCGCGAGTTCATCGGCCGCGTGACCCAGGCCGCGAACCTCTTCACCGAAGCGGGCGTAGGCCCGAACGACGTGGTGAGCTTCCTGCTGCCGCTGGTGCCCCAGGCCTTCTTCACGCTGTTTGGCGCGGAGGCCGCGGGCATCGCGAATCCGGTGAACCCGCTGCTCGAGGCAGGCCAGCTTGCGGACATTCTTCGCGCGGCCAACACCAAGGTGCTGGTCGCACTCGGCCCTGTGCCCGGCACCGACATCTGGGCCAAGGTCGAACGCATCCGCGAGTCGATGCCACAACTCAAGACCGTTTTCGTGGTCGGTGGCAGCGACGATGCTGCGCGCGGCATCCTCAACCTGGATGCCGCACTCGCACGCCAGCCCGCCGACAGGCTGACCGGCAACCGTCGCATCGCCGGTGGCGACACCGCCGCCTACTTCCATACCGGCGGAACCACCGGCATGCCGAAACTGGTGCGCCACACCCATGCCAACCAGGTCTATCAAGCATGGGCCATGGGCCTGATGCTTCGGCTCAGACCAGGCTGCGTGTTCCTGTTCGGGCTCCCGCTGTTCCATGTCGGCGGTGCGCTGACGCAGGGCCTGGCGACATTGACCTCCGGGGGCACGCTCGTCGTGTTGTCACCTGCGGGCTGGCGCAATCCGGCGTCCGTGCGCAACGTCTGGCGCCTGGTCGAGCGCTATCGCCCCGAAGTGTTCGGCGCTGTGCCGACGGTCATGGCGGCGGCACTCAACGTGCCGGTCGGTGGCGCCGACGTGTCCAGCCTGCAGCGTGCCGCGGGCGGCGGCTCCGCCATTCCGGTGCCGGTCGGCAAGGCCTATGTGGAGCGCTTCGACATCCCGGTGATGGAGGTTTACGGCATGACCGAGACCTCCAGCGTCCACCTCATCTCGTACGAGACCCGTCCCATCCGGATCGGCTCGGTGGGGCACCCGGTTCCGTACAGCCGCGTGCGCGTCGTCCAGCTCGACGAACAGGACCGTTTAGTGCGCGATTGCGCCGTCGACGAGATCGGCGTGGTCACGATGAGCGGGCCGGGCGTGTTCTCGGGCTACCTGAACGAGAGCCACAACCGGGGCGCGTTCGTGGCGCCGGGGTGGGTCAACTCGGGCGACCTCGGCCGCCTTGACGAAGACGGCTACCTGTGGGTTACCGGGCGCGCCAAGGACCTGATCATCCGCGGCGGCCACAACATCGACCCGATGGCAATCGAAGAGGTGTTCTTCCAGCACCCCGCCGTCGCGCTGGCTTCCGTGGTCGGGCAGCCCGATGCGTACGCGGGCGAGCTGCCGGTCGCCTACGTGCAGCTGAAGCCCGGGGCGATGGCCGATGAGGCCGAGCTGCGCGCCTTCGTCGCCGACCGCACCCCCGAGCGCGCCGCAGTGCCAGTAAACCTCTACTTCGTCGACAGCATTCCACTGACGGCCGTGGGCAAGGTGTTCAAGCCCGCGCTGCGCTGGGATGCCGCGGGCCGCACGGTCACGCAGATGCTGGCGGAGCTGGTTCCTGCGGGCAAGGCGCTGTCGGTGACAGCCGGACCCTGCCCGGTGCGCGGCAACCTCATCACTGTCAAGTTCGAAGGCGTGAGCGATGGCGAGCGGGACAAGCTCGGGCAGGAGGTCAGCGCGCGCCTGGCGCCGCTGGTGTGGAAGCACGAGATCGTGTGGGCCTGAACGGCATCGAGCTCTGCTAACCTTCGACTGGTATTCGAAGCGAAGCGGTCCGGCCGCAGTACGGCTCGAACGCAGCTATCTGTCCCGATATTGGAGAACCAGGTTGGTCAGCAAGAACACTATTTGTCTCTGGTACGACGGCACCGTTTGGAGGCCGCGAACTTCTACGCCGAGACGCTCCCGGACAGCGCGGTGAAAGCTGTCCATCGCGCACCTGGCGACTATCCCGCAGGCAAGCAGGGCGATGTCTTGACGGTCGAGACCTGAAAGGCCGCGATGCCGGCCCGGCACCCCATCGCCGAATGTCCGCGAAATGCGGCTAATCACTCCCACTCCATGACGCATGTCGCGCTTGCTGACGCTTGCCCGGGCGTGAGCCGCGACAAGGTCCTGTTGGTGCTGCGCGCGATGAAAACAGAAGGATCGGTCGCGTCGACTGGAAAGGGCCGCAGCGCCAAGTGGATCAAACTCGTCACTGGTATGGGATGAACAGGGAGAAGCATGCTTGACCGAAAAGGAGGCGGCAGCTTGCCGGCCGCCAACAACCCGGCCGAATTGTTCCGCCATGTCAGCGCCGAAAAGACCGTCCTCTACCGCCGCATCATGGACGTGTTCGCCGCCGCCAAGCGGCAGTACCGCCTGCAGCTGCGGGCCGACGAAGTGCTGGCCGAGGCACAGTGGCTCGACACTCCGCCGCGCATCGAAGAGGTCAATGCGGCGCTGACGCAGCTGGCCGATTGGGGCAATCTGCAGTCGCAGCCGGACACCGCTCGTGTCTCGACCCTCAGCGACTTCTATCGCGCCAAGTTCCTGTATCGGCTGTCGCTCGGCGGGGAAGCGGTCGAAGCCGCGCTTACTGCCTTTTTCCGGACCTTGCAGCACCGTGCCGAGTTGCAGACTGTCGCGCTGGAAGACATCGCCAGCAGGTTGCTGGCGTTGCAGAACCTGATCGATGCCGACACCGGCGGCGAAGGCGCCGACACCGCCAAGGTGCACGAGACCCTGCGCGACCTGGTGCGCGTGTTCGAGAGCCTGGCCGAGAACGCGCAGGCCTTCATGGCCGGGGTGGCGCGCAGCATCGAGCTGCAGCAGGCCGAAGCCGGCTCGGTGGTCGGCTACAAACGCCGGCTGATCGACTACCTCGAACGTTTCATGGGCGACCTGGTGCGGCGTTCGGATGCCATCGCCCGCCTGGTGCAGGCGCTATCGCCGCGTATCGATCCGGTGCTGCTGCGTGTCGCGGAACGCGAAGCGCGCGATGCCGCGCCGGGCGGCGAGCAAGACCTGGCCGACGAGAAGTTTCGCCGCTGGCAGGCCTGGCGCGAGCGCTGGAAAGGCCTGCGCGGCTGGTTCCTGCAAACCGGCCAGGAACCGCCGCAGGCCGAATTGCTGCGCGCCCGTGTGCGCGCAGCGATCCCGCAACTGCTGGGCGCGATCGCGGCAATCAATGAACGGCGCAGCGGCCGCAGCGACCGTTCGGCCGACTTCCGCATGCTCGCCGGCTGGTTCGCGGCCTGCGAGGATGACGGCGAAGCGCACCGGCTGTCGCGCGCGGCGTTTGCGCTCAATCCGGCGCGGCATTTTTCGCTGAACCCCCAGGCCGACGACAGCCTGCCGGCGAGCACCCCCTGGACCGATGCGCCGCCGCTGCAGATCAACCCGCGCCTGCGCGAGTATGGCGAGGCGGCACCGCGCGGGCCGCTGGCCAAGGTGCGTGACCGCAGCGACGAACGCCAGCGCATGGCCGGCCAACTGGCCGATGAGTCGCGGCAGGTCGAAGCGGCACGCCGGCGCCTGGCCACCGGCCGCGCAACGCGGCTGTCGGAACTCGGTGAACTCGACATGCACGCGTTCGGCCTGTTCCTGAATCTGCTGGGCGAGGCGCTGGCCGAGCAGCCGGGGCCGGAGACGGCCGTCGAACGCCAGACCGGTGATGGCCTTCTGCACATCAGGCTCGAACCGCTGGATGACGGCAGCCTGGCGCATGTCGTCACGCCAGCCGGCGTGTTCGCAGGCCGGGATCATCGTTTGACGATTACTCCGACGATGGAACTCGAGTGATGGTGACACGCCGAAACACCGGCAGCCAGCGCATCGGCGAGTTGCAGGCACGCCAGCAGCGCGACGAATTTCGCATCGGCTTGCGCGCCTTGCTGATGCAACCGCTAATGCCGCCCGCGCACGAAGACTTCCCCGCCGTACGCCGTCAGGCCGACAAGCTGCGCGAGTGGTTCGCGCGGGAAGCCGGCTGGGTGCTGCATGTCGAACGCGAAGGGGCCCGGCTCTACAAACGCCCCGCCGACCTGCAAGGCGCAACACGCGGCTTGAAGGACTTCGACCGCCGCCGGTATGTGCTGCTGTGCCTGGCCTGCGCCGTGCTGGAACGCGCCGACCCGCAGATCACGCTGCACCTGCTGGGCGAGCGTGTGATGGAGATGGCGACCGATCCGGCGCTCTTGACGCGGCAGTTCAGCTTCACCTTGCGCACTGCGGCCGAACGCCGCGACCTGGTCGCCGTCTGCCGCAGCCTGCTGGAATTCGGCGTGCTGCAGCGGGTGGCCGGTGACGAAGACGGTTTCGTGCACGACACCACCGGCAGCACGCAGTCCGACGCGCTCTACGACATCCAGCGCCGGATGCTGGCCGGCATGCTCGCGGCGGTGCGCGGGCCTTCCACCTGGGCCACCGCCGACGCGCCGGTGACACTCGACGAACGAATGCATGCGCTCGTCACCGAACACGTGGCCGACAGCGACGAAGGCCGCCGCACGGCGCTGCGCCACACATTGGCCCGCCGCCTGCTCGACGACCCCGTGGTCTACGCCGACGCGCTCGACGCCGAGACGCAGGCCTATTTCGCCAACCAGCGCGGTGTGATGGCCGCGCGCCTGTGCGATGCCACAGGCCTGGTCGCCGAACAGCGCGCCGAAGGCCTGGCGCTCACCGACGAAGCCGGCACGCTGACCGACGTGGCGATGCCGGGCGAAGGCACCGAGGCCCATGTGACGCTGCTGGTCGCCGAGCACCTGGCCGAGCGCGCCCGCAAGGAGGGTGCGGGCGCCACCAACACCGACGATGCGATCGCCGCTTTCGTGCGCGGCGCCACCGAACGCTACGGCCGCTTCTGGCGCAAGTCGGCGCGCGAGCCGGGGGCGGAACGGGAACTGGCGCAGACCGCGCTCGAGCGGCTGCAGAAACTCGATCTCATCCGGCGCGACGCGGACCGCGTCTATGCGCTGCCCGCCATCGCCCGATTTGCACTCGGCGACGCCGAGGTACAAGCGACCGCGCCACGCAGCCGTCAATCCAGCGGCTCGCTGTTCTGACCCCGTTGTTCCGCCCCATGACTGACAACATCGTCGACATCCCATTCGAAACCCAGGAGGCCACCGACCGCCCGGCTCTCCCCGAGCCCCAGCGCCCACGCTGGCAGCCGCTGCGGCTCGGCCTGGTCGAACTGTTCCACTACGACAGCGAGGAGTTCTGGTTCCGCGACGGCCACCTGCTGCTGCGCGGCAACAACGGCACCGGCAAGTCGAAAGTGTTGTCGCTGACGCTGCCCTTCCTGTTCGACGCGAACCTGCGTTCGTCGCGCGTCGAACCCGATGGCGACAACGGCAAGAAGATGGCCTGGAACCTGTTGATGAACAGCTACCCGCGGCGCATCGGTTATGCCTGGATCGAGTTCGGCCGCGTGGCGGAAGACGGCACGCCGCGCTATCTGACACTGGGCGCGGGCTTGTCGGCAGTGGCGGCGCGCACGCAGGTGGAAAGCTGGTTCTTCATGCTGGAGCAAGCGGAACGTGCCGGACCGCGCATCGGCCGCGACTTGTGGCTCACCAACGACCAGCGCGTGGTGCTGACGAGGGAACGCCTGCGCGACACCCTCGAAGGCCGGGGCCAACTGTTCGAGTCGGCGGCCAGCTACCGCCGCGCGGTGGACGAGCGCCTGTTCCACCTCGGCACGCGGCGCTACGACGCCCTGATGGACACGTTGATCCAACTGCGCCAGCCGCAGCTGTCGAAAAAGCCCGACGAGGCTGGCCTCTCGCATGCGCTCACCGAGGCGCTGCCGCCGATGCCGCAAGAGCTCCTGACCGACGTGGCCGAAGCCCTGAACCAGCTGGAGGAAGACCGCCGCCAGCTCGACGAACTCAAGGGCCTGGCGAAAGCGGTCGAGCGCTTCGACCAGCGCTACCGCGTCTACGCCGGCATGCTGACGCGCCGCCAGGCGCGTGAGTTGCGCCAGGCGCAGACCGACTTCGACAACGCGAGCCAGGAACGCAACCAGGCGCAAGCCGACCTGCAAGCCGCGCTGACTGCCGAAGCGCAGGCGCAGCAGGCCCAGGAGCAGGCCGACCGCACACTGGCCGCGCAACGCGCCCGACAGGAAACCTTGCAGTCCGATCCGATCAACCAGGATGCAAACCGGCTCGAAGGCGCCGAAAAAGAAGCCCGCAAGCGCCGGGAGGCGGTGAAGACGGAACAGGCCGATTGCGACCACGCCCGCAGCCGATGGGAGCGCGAGCAGCAGGCCGGCCGGCAAGCCGCGCAGCGTGCGACGCAGGCCGAGCAAACATTGCTGGCAGTGCGCCATGAAGGCGCGGCGCATGCCGACGGCGCCGGCGTGGACGCGGCGTTTGGCGAGAACCCACTGGCCGCGCTGGCGCCGCCTGCGCTGGCCGACCTCGCAGCGCGCGAGTTCGACGCGGCGCCCGCCGCGCTGCGCAGCGCGGTGGCCGCGCGCCGCGACCAGTTGGCGCTGCTGCACCGCCGCCACGGCGAACTGCATCAAGCCAGCCTGGCGCTGGCGCAACGGCAGGAGGCGCAGCGCGAGCGCCAGGGCGAGCTGGAACAAGCGGCAGAACGCCGCAACGAGGCCGATGCGGCCGCCGAAGAAGCCGGGCAGGCGCTGGTCGAAGCCTGGGGAACCCACACGGCGAACCTGGTGCAGCTTCGCTGGGACGACGACGCCCCACTGGAAGCCCTGAACGATTGGGTGCTGCTCGCCGATCCAGGTAGCGACAACCCCGCCCGGCTGGCCTTGCAAGCGGCGCAGCAACAAACCAGCGTGCGTCACGCATCAACGCAAGTCGCCCTCGGCACGCAGCGCGAAACGCTGCAACGCGAGCGCGAAGCACTCGAAGCCGAGCGTGAGCAACTGAACGCCGGTCGGGATGCGGAACCGCCGCGGCCGCACACACGCACCGCCGACAGCCGCAACCAACTCGCCGGCGCGCCGCTGTGGCAACTCGTCGATTTCCAGGATCACGTGGGCAGCGTGCAGCGCGCTGGCCTCGAAGCCGCGCTCGAAGCCTCGGGCCTGCTCGACGCCTGGGTCACGCCCGACGGCGCGCTGCTCGGCGCCGAGGAAGGCAACCCACCATGGCTCGACACCCAATGGGCCCGGCGCCCGCCAGCGCCCGGCGCATCACTGGCCGGCTGGCTGCGGGCCGACGTGCCCGCCGAAGCCACGATGCAGGCCGCTACCGTCGAGCGTCTGCTTGCCAGCGTAGCCTGCGGTGGCGAAAACGATGCTGCCGAAGCCTGGGTCTCGCCGGAAGGGCGCTTTCGCCTCGGGACGCTGGCAGGCGCCTGGCAAAAGCCGCAGGCGGCCTACGTCGGTCATGCCGCCCGCGCAATGGCGCGCCGGCAGCGGCTGGAAATCATCGCGCAGCGCTTGACCAGCCTGGATGCAGAAAGCGCGGCCGTGGCGCTCCAGTTCGAACAACTCGAGGCCGACCAGCGACAGGCCGAACACGAATGGCGCAGCGCCCCGTCAGATCAGCCGCTGCGCCAGGCGCTGATACACACCGCCGCCTGCGCCCGCGAATTCCAGACCGCCCGCACCCGGCAGGGCCAGGCCGAGACCCAGTGCCGCGAGGCCGAGCAGAACCAGCACGCCGCGCGCGAGCGCCTGCAGCGCGACGCCGCCGACATGCGCCTGCCGCTGGCCGCCGATGCGCTGGCCCCCGTCGAAGCTGCGTTGCAAGCGTTCAACGACGCGCAATACCGGTTGGTGCAGGCCGCGCAGGAATGGCGGCGTGCGCAGCCCGAGCTGCTGTTGCAGCAGTCGCGCGAGGCCGAAGCACTGGCGCAACGCCAGGAGCGCGAAGAAAGGCTCGCCGCCAGCCGCATCGAAGCCGAAGAAGCGCAGGCGCGCTTCGAGGTGCTGCGCGAGACGGTCGGCGCCCAGGTCGATGACTTGCGCCGGCAACTGGCGCAAGCGCGCCAGGCCGTGCAGGCATCCGACGTGGCCCAGCGTGCGGCCACCGAAACGCGCCGCCTCGCCGGCGAAGCCCGCGCACGCACCAGTGCCAGGAGCGAAAGCGCCGAGGGCACGCTGAGCCAGCGCACCGCAGCCCGCGCCACCGCCGTCGCGCGCCTTCAGCACTTTGCCGACAGCAGCCTGCTGTCGTCCGCGCTGCCCGACATCGAACTGCCCGACCTGCGCAGCACCTGGACCATCGATCCCGCACTGACGCTGGCGCGCCGCATCGAGCACGCGCTGGCGCACATCCGCGACGACGAAGCCGGCTGGACCCGCGTGCAGCGGCAGATCACCGAGGATCTGCAGGAACTGCAGCGCGCCCTGAGCGCGCTCGGCCATCAGGCGCCGGCCGAGCCCAGCGACTGGGGCTTCGTCGTGCACATCATCTTTCACAGCCGCCCGGAGCGCCCCGACCAGCTCGCGTTGCGGCTGGCCGACGACATCCGCCAGCGCAGCGAACTGCTCACCGCGAAAGAAAGCGAGGTGCTGGAAAACTACCTTCAGGCCGAGATCGCGGCCGAAGTGCAGCGCCTGCTGCGCGCGGCCGAAACGCAGGTGCAGGCCATCAACCGTGAGTTGCACAAACGCCCGACCTCCACCGGCGTGCGCTACCGCCTGCTCTGGCAGCCGCTGGGTGAAGACGAAGGTGCGCCGGTCGGGCTCGAGGCCGCGCGCCGTCGTCTGCTCAACACCAGTGCGGACCTCTGGTCGGCCGAGGACAGGCGTGTTGTCGGCACGATGCTTCAGCAGCGCATCAAGGCCGAACGCGAGCGCGCCGATGCCGACGCGGGACGACATGCGAGCGACGGCGGCGGCAGCATGGTCGACCAGTTGGCGCGTGCGCTCGACTATCGCCGCTGGCACCGCTTCCGCGTCGAACGCCTGCAAGACGGCCAGTGGCGCAAGCTCTCGGGCCCGGCCTCCAGCGGCGAACGCGCCCTGGGCCTGACGGTACCGCTGTTCGCCGCCATCGCCAGCTTCTACAGCCAGGGCAGCAACCCGTGCGCGCCGCGCCTGATGCTGCTCGACGAAGCCTTCGCCGGCATCGACGATGCGGCGCGGGCGCACTGCATGGGACTGATCCGCGAGTTCGACCTCGATTTCGTGATCACCAGCGAACGCGAGTGGGCGTGTTACGCCGAACTGCCCGGCGTGTCGATCTGCCAGCTGCAGCGGCGCGAAGGCATCGATGCGGTGTATGTCTCGCGCTGGACCTGGGACGGCCGGGCCAAACGGCGCGAGGACGATCCGGACCGGCGGTTTGCGCCCGCATGAATCGCATGGACCCACGCCTGCAAAAGCTGCTCGGGGGCGACGAACTGGCTGGTTTGCGCCAGCGTCTGCGCCGCCATTTTGAACGGGCCGAACCGGGCGCAGCGCCGGGCCTGCTACGCCTGGGCTCCCTGGGCGCCGCGGAACGTGAAGCTCTGGCGCTGCTGACGGGGCGCCCGCCGCGGGAGGCGAAGTCGATACAGATCGATATCTCGCTGCTCGACGCCACATTGCGCGACGCCGGCATCGCGGGCTCACTGCACCATGCGTTGGAACAACTCGACGGCCCTATCGTGCACCTCGCGTCGTTGCGCGCGGTAGCGCGGGCGAGTTGGTCCGCCGTAGCCGCGGCCTGTGTCCACCCCGCGCTCGCCGGCTATTTGCAGACGCCCACCACGCTCGGCTTGCTCAAACGCCTGGCCCGGCAGGACATCTCAGCCGCCCAGCGCCTGCTGGAAGCGGCCGATGCCGTGCTGCGCCGTCTGCCAGCCGGCGGCGTGGCGCGTGCTCAATTGGCGGCCGAAACGCTGGGCAACGCCCATGCGCTGGACAACGGCCAAGCCGCCGCGACACTGGTGCTGGCCACATTGCGCCAGATCGAAAAAGACCAGCCGAATGCCGGCGATCCCGATGACGCACTTGACGAGCGCACCCGTGACGTTTGGGCGCGGGCCGGCGTGCTCGTCAACGAACTCGCTCGACCGGCACTGCTGCTGAATCTGCCGGTTCAGGCCGACGAGACACCGGTGTGCGCGCCCGGCGAACCCGCCTACTTGTCACTGCGCCGCCTGCTGCGCACGCCGCCGAGATGGGCCGTGGCCGGCCACACAGTCTTCGTGTGCGAGAACCCCAACCTGGTCGCCATCGCCGCCGACCGGCTGGGCATGGGTTGCGCCGCGCTGGTGTGCACCGACGGCATGCCGGCGGCGGCGCAGCGAACGCTGCTCACTCAATTGGCCCAAGCCGGTGCCCGCCTGCGGTACCACGGCGATTTCGACTGGCCTGGCGTGCAGATCGGCAACCATGTGATGCGTGCCTGGCGCGCAGTTCCCTGGCGTTTCGGTGTCGCGGACTACGAAGCGGCGGCGGCATGCGCCGCGCATACCCGGCGCGATCTGGCCGACGGCTGCATCGCCGCGTCATGGGACGCCGCACTGGCCCCCGCGATGCAGCGCCATGGCCTGGCCATCGCCGAAGAGGCCGTGGCGGCGTCCCTGTTGGGTGATCTTCGGCAAGACTGAATCCCGGGAGGTGTCAGGGACACTGGGTGCTGTTCCGCCGAAGCGGCCGGATGGTCTGATCAGCCAGCGAGCTGGAACGCTGCAGCCATTCGCTCCTGCTCTCGGGCACGAACTTTCAGGCTGTCGGCGATCTTGGGCCACTGCTTCACCACGGACTGGCTGCGCCTGACGATCTCGTCGGCCAGCCTCTTGGAGACCCGAAAGTACGGCGCTACCGAACGCGCCAGATCGAGGTCCATCGCGTTGTCAGCCTCGCTGATGTTGAGCTTCAGGCCTTGCGACTCAGGCGCGGGATTCATGTCGTAGGCATCGGACAGGCGCCAACCCTTGCCGGGCACGAGGATGAAACCGTGTTTGCGCAAGTGATCGTCTGCGTTGGAGACCAGCATGTTGAACACGATGCGCGACCACAGCTCGCGCAAATCGGCGACGGTGCGCGCGCCGTGATCGATCAGCACGCGGGCGATCTCCAGATAGCTCGCACCTTTCGATGCATCATCGCCATCCAGGCGGCCGGTGAGCGTCATCGCCGACGCAAAGTGAAGCCTGCCATCTACCGTTCGGTCGAAGTGCTCTTGATCCAGTCCCGCGCGTCCTCAGAAGTTTTGGGCAGAGCTTCTTGATTTGCCTGTTGGGGGCATCCAGCTCCAGCCGGTCCACGGCTTCACGCCAGCGCGTGGACGGCATGGCGGCCAGTGCCACTAGTGCCTGTTGTCCGCACTCAGCAATGCGTCGGCGAGCAGCGCCAAGGCATCGGCGATCCGCTTGCCAGTTTCCGGCGGCGGCAGCGGCACCTTGAGGCTGCGCACCCCAGTAGCAGGGTCACGTGTCACCCAAGGGTGGGGGGTGCCGGAGCCATTGTCCGGTGAGGTCATCGCCGCCGCCAGTTCCGCACCGAAGCGCAACAAGCCGGACCATGGGTCGATGTTCGCCACCGCCGACTCCTGATCGGTTCCGGCGGCCCCTGGTGCAGCCGTTGCGGTCACGGTGTCCGCATCTGCGGTCGTCGCACCAACGCCTGCCGCCAGTTCCAGGGCAGCGACCTGGGCGGCTTCTTCAGCCGGAGCCATGGCCTCGCCGTCACCCATGCGGCCGGTGACGTTTTCCACGTCTTTCATGAAGCGGCTCAGCCGGGATCCGCCAAGCGACACTTCGGCGCTGCTGCCGTCCAGAATCCCGGCGGACAGGGCACGCTTGAACGCATGCACTGACAACATGCCCTCCTCGATGGTTCCCTTGGCCACGTAGTTGACGATCTGTACCGGGTGCTTCTGCCCCATGCGGTGCACACGCGCAATACGCTGTTCCAACACCGCCGGATTCCATGGCAAATCCATGTTGACCAGCGTCGAGGCGTGCTGCAGGTTGAGGCCGGTGCTGCCGGCATCGGTCGACAAGAACACGCGGCAATCCGGATCATCGCGAAAGCGCTCGATCAGTGCCGGGCGCTGCTCGGACGGCACACCGCCATGAAAGCTGACATAGCCGATGCCCCGCGCCTCGAGTCGGCGGGTCACGATGGCGTGTGTGCGCGTCCATTGGCTGAACACCACCGCTTTTGCGCCCGGCTGGACGAACAGCCCCTCGAACAACTCCGCCAGTTCGTCCGCCTTGACCCCGTGGTCGGTCGCCTGGTCGAGCAGGTAGGTGCTGTTGCACGACATGCGCATGTTCTGCAGGGCGCAGGTGAGGCGGCGCTGGTCCTGGTCGGAGAGAAATTTCATCTTCCGCCAGCGCTGGACGATCTTCGCCACGATGTCCGCGTTCTCTGCGTGGTACAGCATCTGCTTCTCGGTCATCGGCACCAGCTGGTTCTGGTCGGTGCGGCTCGGCAACTGCAGCAGCACATCGGACTTGCGCCGCCGGATCATGACCGGCGCCAGGGTCTGGCCGATCCTGTCGAGGCCGGTGTAACCCGTCACGCGGCCGCCCTCGTCCTGGACCTGATGCTCATGCAGAAGCTTCCAGGTCGGACCGAGGCGGTGCTGATCGACAAACTGGACGATCGAGATGAGCTCCTCCAGCTTGTTTTCCAGCGGGGTTCCTGTCAGCACGATCGCATACGTGCTGTCGATGCGCTTGAGCGCCTTTGCCGCGATGGTGTTCCAGTTCTTGACCCGCTGCGCCTCATCGACGATGACGAGGTCCGGGGCCCAGGCGGAGATCAGATCGAGGTCGGATTTGAGCTTCTCGAAATTGGTGATCTTGCAAAAGTCTTCCCCGGCATATTCCTTTTGCCGCTGGGCCCGCCCGCCCCCGATTACCCTGGACTTGCGACCGGAAAAGCGCAGTATTTCGCTTTGCCACTGATACTTCAGCGACGTCGGGCAGACCACGAGTACCTTGGCAGCATCGAAATGCCGCGCCAGGACTTCCGCCGCGGCGATCGCCTGGATGGTCTTGCCCAGACCCATCTCGTCACCGATCAGCGCGCGGCCGGCGCGCACGGCAAACAGCGCGCCTTCGGCCTGGTACGGATACAGCGGCACCTTGAGCAGCTTCTTCCAGCGAGTGTCCGCAGCGCCATCCGGGAATAGATCGACCAACGCCGCGGCGCGGCGCGCCGCATCACGCCTGCCGGCGACGAAGTCGAGCGCGTCGTCGTAGGCGCGCAGTTCGTGGCCCGTGCGCGCCGCAAGTGCGACAAACCGCCCGATCTTGTCGAAGCGGTCCTCTGGCAGGCGCCAGCCCTGCGATGCGTCGAACAAATCGGCCGCCGAGCGCGCCAGCGCGGCGGGGCAATCCGTACCCGCACGGAAATTAATTGTGCGGGTACCGTCGTTGCGCAAATACAGCTCGGAAAAAGCGGGCTGGTAACCACGTGCGAATGCCGACTTGGCGCCGCGTTTTCTTGCCAGCCGCGCGAGCGCGAATTCAACGTGTTTGCAGGTGCCGAGTTCGTTGGTCGCAAAGTCGGGGCAGGCGCAGAAATTGTCGCCTGGCTGCGACCCGCGGATGGCCAGGTAATAGGTGGATTTCGACTCCGGATTGCTGACGCGGAACTCGGAGAAAAACGGCTCCGAGCCGGTGTTCTCCAGCCCAAACACCTGCTCGCGCCCGAATTGGCGGCGCAGAGCACGCTGCCACTCGATCGGCGCAAGCCCTGCCGGTGCATGGGTTCGGGACAGCTTGGGTTCCGGGGGCGGCTTGGCGGGCTTCTGCTGGCGCTTCATGGCATCGACTGATTCAGGTTGGGCAGGCTGCATTTTGACAAGCCGGTGAGGGGGTAGCCGTCAGGTTGACATCGAGATGCTCGGCACGCTCGGTCAACACTGTCTGAAGGCGAGCTTCAACACGCCATTTTGGCCACACGTCTTGGCGACCACTTCTGTTGGGCAGGAGGGCTGGATTTTCATCTCTCGTCGAACCCTCTCGATTTTGAGCAACGCGAAACACGAGTGAGCCGACGCGCGTGGTGAACCTACTTCATCACCAGTCGAGGATCCAACTCGGCTATGGCGAACTTGCGCACATGCGCTATGAAGGCCTCGACCAGTTCGGGTGGTCTGCGCTGCAAGGGCGTCAGCACCGAAAACTCGAGCGGCACCAACGGCTCGAATGGGATGAAACGCAGGTCGCTACCCTTGTATTCCATGGCCGTGATCGCATCGACCAGAGAAATCCCCTGGCCTGCCGCCACCAGTGAAACAAGCGTCGCCGAGACCTGGCTCTCCACCTGCGCCGGTTTGTATTTCACGCCATGGGCCGCGAACATGGCGTCGATCAACAGTCGTGTGCCAAGGTGGCTCGGGTGCGCAAGAAAGAGTTCCCCGTCAATGTCGGCCGGTACCACCACCTCTCGGCTGGCGAGGCGATGCGCGACGGGCACCGCGCATACATGCGCGGTCGACAACAGGCTGACTCCGTGCGTTCCGGTGTTGCTGATGGCGAGGT
The DNA here is from genome assembly GCF_037889915.1 of Variovorax humicola. Classification (NCBI taxonomy): domain Bacteria; kingdom Pseudomonadati; phylum Pseudomonadota; class Betaproteobacteria; order Burkholderiales; family Comamonadaceae; genus Variovorax; species Variovorax humicola. The sequence continues at coordinate 134,388 of NZ_JBBKZV010000007.1, forward strand.
TGACGATGCCTACGTCGCAGCGCTGGCCGATCACCATGTCCACGATGCTGCGCGAGTCGTAGACCCCCAGGCCGATCTTGATCTCGCCGTGGTCCTTCAGGAAATGCGCGATCGCACGCGGTAGGAAGGAAAGCGCAATCGACGGCGGCGCTGCCACATTCAATGTGCCGTGCTGCTGAGTCTTGATCGCATGCGCCGTGCGCGCGATGCGGTCGATGCCGATCAGTGAGCGATCCACCTCTTCATACAGCAGTTGCGCCTGGGCCGTCGGATGCAGCCGCCCGCGCGAGCGTTCGAAGAGTCGAAAGCCCACGCTTTCCTCCAAGTCGGCGAGCAGCCTCGTTACCGCCGGCTGCGAAATGAACAGCATGTCGGCCGCCCGTGTCACGGTCTGGCACAACATGATGGCGCGGAAGGCTTCGAGCTGTCTGAAGCGCAAGGGAAAACCCTTTAAAAACTATAACGCAATGTTATAGGACAAAAAAATAATTGTATTAGTTTAATAAAAGTCTGCCATTTAGTATTCCCATCGCAAGTGCATTAGTGGGTTGTGCGGCCTTTTTTGACCCATAACCTGATGTGAAAAAGGTGCGTGACGTGTCCAGATAAACGGGCCGAATGCACTGTCATGGAGACACCCTGATGAAAGAAAAATCCCCAAGCGCGCCGCTTGCAGCGGCCGTCGCCCTGGCCTGTGCGGGCCTCGCTCACGCGCAGACCGTTCCCACGCTTTACGTCGGCTCGTACGGCGGCACCAGCGAGAAGTTGTTCAAAGAAAAGGTCATCCCGGCCTTCGAGGCCGCGCACAAGGTCAAGATCGTCTACGTCGCGGGCAACTCCACCGACACGCTGGCGAAGCTGCAGGCCCAGAAGGACAGGCAGGAGCTGGATCTGGTGATCATGGACGATGGCCCGATGCAGCAGGCCGTGCAGTTCGGCTTTTGCGACAAGGTCAAGGACGCGCCAATCTTCAAGGACCTCTACCCGCTGGCCCGCATCAACGACCGCTCCATGGCTGTCGGCGCTGTCGCCACGGGACTGGCCTACAACACCGAAGCCTTCAAGAAGACTGGCTTGCCCAAGCCCGATTCATGGAAAGTCCTCACCGACAAGAGGTTCAAGCAGAAGGTGGCCATCCCGCCGATCTCCAACACCTACGGCCTGCAGACGCTGATCATGTACGCGAGGATGCATGGAGGCAGCGAGACGGCCATGGACGTCGGCTTCACCGCCATGGGCAAGGAAGTCGCACCCAATGTGCTGGCCTGGGAGCCGTCGGCGGGCAAGATGACCGAGCTGTTCCAGAACGGCGACGTCAACCTGGCGGTTTGGGGCAGCGGCCGCGTCGAGGCCTTCAGGGCCACCGGCTTCCCCATCGAGTTCGTCTACCCCAAAGAAGGCGCGATGGCGCTGCTGATCACCGCCTGTCCGGTTGTCAACAGCGACGTTCCCGAGCAGGCCCAGGCCCTGCTGCAGTACTTGATGTCGCCTGAAGTTCAGACCTGGCAGGCTGACACCCAGGGCTGGGGCCCGGTCAACAGCAAGGTCAAGCTCGATCCCGCCATCGCCGCCAAGGTGCCCTACGGCCCGGCGCAAATCGGCAAGCTGCTGCCGACCAACTGGGCCGTCGTCAATGAGAAACGCGGCGAGTGGACCAATCGTTGGAACCGAACGATTGAACGCTAGGCCTCGCCGTACCTTTCCCGCAGCCCTTTGCCGCGGGGCTCACGCCGTACTGGACTCACTTATCCGGCAGCCCAAAGCCACCTCTGTACACCATGACCTTCCTCTCCCTCAAGAAACTCACCAGGCACTTCGACGATTTCGTCGCGGTCGAGTCGCTGGACCTGGACATCGAGCGGGGCGAGTTCATTTCCCTGCTCGGCCCTTCGGGCTGCGGCAAGACCACCACTCTGCAGATGATTGCCGGCTTCGTGAAGCCCACGCGCGGCAACATCGTGCTCGACGGCCAGGACATCACCGCGCTGCGTCCTGAAAAGCGCGGCATGGGCGTGGTGTTCCAAAGCTATGCGCTGTTTCCCCACATGACAGTGGAAGCCAACATCGGATTCGGTCTGGAGATGCGCGGGATGAACCGAAGCGAGCGCACCCAGCGCATCGGCGAGACGCTGGACCTGGTGCGCCTGGGCGGGCTAGGCAAGCGCTTCACGCGTGAGCTGTCAGGCGGCCAGCGCCAACGCGTAGCCATCGCCCGCGCCCTGGCCATCCGTCCGCAACTGTTGCTGCTGGACGAGCCGATGTCCAACCTGGACGCCAAGCTTCGCGAAGACATGCACATCGAGTTGCGTGCCATTCAGCGCCACCTGGGGATCACCACTTTGCTGGTCACGCACGACCAGGTCGAAGCCATGACCATGAGCGACCGCATCGCCGTCATGCATGGCGGCAAGATCGTGCAGCTCGCCATGCCTTTCGAAGCCTACGAGCAACCCGGCTCGACCTTCGCCTCGACCTTTCTCGGCAAGACGAATTCGCTGCGCGGGCGCGTCGTTACCAGTAACCAGCGCTGCGCCATCGTCAACGTGAACGAGCGCCAGCTCCACATCCCTCACGGCGGCCGCAGCCTCGATGGCGACGTGCACGTCTTCGTTCGGCCTGAAAAACTCCGCTTGGGCGCGGCCAGCGCCGGGGTGCCCGGCCAGGTCAAGACGCGCGTCTTTCTCGGCAACCACTGGATGCTGCAGGTCGATACCGCCATGGGCCTGATGAGCGTAAGCCTGCCCAACATCGGCGAGGTGCCTCCGGCTGAAGGCAGCTCCGTTGGCGTGAGCTGGTCCGACGACGACCTGCGCGTGTTGCCCCAGCAGGAGGTGGCTCATGGCTGAAGCAACTATCGCCGTGACCGCTGCGCTGCCGCGCCGCAAATCCGCCGAAGGGGCGGGCGCCGCTCCTTGGCTATTGGCTTCGCCGGCCCTGCTGCTGTTCATCGGCGTGCTGCTCGTGCCTTTGCTGCTGACGGCGCTGCTGTCCTTCCACGCCTTCGACGGCACGCGCGGCGTGCTTCCCGACTACACCTGGCTCAACTACCTGGAAGTCTTCTCCGACGGTTATTACCACGAGATCTTCCTGCGCACCGGTGGCTTGGCACTGGGCGTGACGCTGATGTGCGTGGTATTGGGCGTACCCGAGACACTGATCCTCGCGCGCATGAGGAGTCCCTGGCGCGCACTCTTTCTGATCGTCATCCTCGGGCCGCTGCTGATCTCGGTCGTGGTGCGCACCCTGGGCTGGGCCATCCTCTTCGGCAACGACGGACTGATCAACAGCACACTTGTAGCCACGGGCATCGTCAGCGAGCCGATGCGCCTGCTTTTCACCATGACCGGCGTGGCTATCGCGCTGACCCACGTGCTGATTCCCTTCATGGTGATCTCGGTCTGGGCCAACCTGCAAAAGCTTGATCCGCAGGTGGAAAACGCCGGCCTGTCGCTGGGCGCCCCGCCGCTCAAGGTGTTCTGGCGCGTGATGCTGCCGCAGCTTCTGCCCGGCATCCTTTCGGGCTGCATCATTGTCTTTGCCCTGTCGGCTTCGGCCTTTGCCACGCCGGCCCTGCTGGGCGGGCGCAAGCTCAAGGTGGTGGCCACGGCCGCTTACGACGAGTTCCTCAACACCCTGAACTGGCCGCTGGGCGCCACCATCGCCATGCTGCTGCTGCTGGCCAACGTGCTCATCATCCTCGGCGCCAACCGCTGGGTGGAGCGCCGCTTCAGCCAGGTCTTCGACGCCTGAGCACCCCAGGACACCCAAGGACTCCCCCATGCGCAAGAACGGCTTCTTCTCGTTGCTCTACCACGCCCTGTTCATCGGCTTCATCATCGCGCCACTGGTGGTGGTGATGCTGGTGTCCTTCACCGGCAAGGGCTTCATCTCCATGCCCTTCGCCGAAGGCTTTTCGCTACGCTGGTTCCGCGCCATCCTCGACTCGACCGAGATCATCCGCGCCTTCTGGTTCTCGCTCTGGCTCGGCCTGGCATCGGCCACCGTCGCCATCACGCTGGCCGTGCCGGGAGCGCTGGCGCTGACCCGCTACAAGTTCGCCGGCCGCGGTGTGCTGATGGGCTTCTTTCTGTCGCCGCTGATGATCCCGCACGTGGTGCTGGGCGTGGCTTTCCTGCGTTTCTTCACGACGATCAACGTCACCGGCTCCTTCGCCTGGCTGGCCGCAACACATGTCATCGTGATCATTCCCTATGCGCTGCGGTTGGTGCTGTCGTCGGCCACGGGGCTGGACCGCGATGCGGAGCGCGCCGCCTTGTCGCTGGGGGCTTCCCGCTTCACCGCCTTCCGGCGCGTGGTGCTGCCGCTCATCCTGCCGGGCGTAGCCGGAGGCTGGATGCTGGCCTTCATCCAGAGCTTTGACGAACTCACCATGACGGTCTTCGTCGCCACGCCGGGCACCACCACCTTGCCGGTTGCCATGTACAACCAGATCGCCCAGACCATTGATCCGCTGGTCGCCGCAGTCGCTACCGTGCTGATCATCGGGACGCTGGTCGTCATGGTCGTCATGGACCGGCTCGTCGGCCTGGATCGCGTGCTGATCGGCAAGAACTGAGCTCCGCACGATGAACATCAGCGACGTCATCGTCATTGGCGGCGGCCTGGTCGGCAGCGCAGTGGCCTACGGCCTCGGGCGACAGGGCGCCAAGGTCACGCTGCTCGACGAAGGCGACCAGGCCTTTCGCGCCTCGCGCGGCAACTTCGGCCTCGTCTGGGTGCAAGGCAAGGGCTGCGGCATGACGCCTTACGCCCGCTGGACGCGCTCTTCGGCCGGCCTTTGGCCGCAACTTGCCCAGGCGCTGCTCGACGATACCGGGGTCGATGTGCGGTTGGAACAGCCCGGTGGTTTCTGCTTCACCTTCTCCGACGAAGAGCAGGAGCGGCGGCGCCAACGCATGCAGGCGATCCAGGATGAATTCGACGGCGACTACCCGTTCGAGATGCTGGACCGGCAGGAAGTCATGGCCCGTGTGCCGGCCATCGGCCCTGCGGTGATCGGCGCCAGCTACACGCCGATGGACGGCCACACCAACCCGCTCAAGCTGCTGCGGGCATTGCACGCGGCGAATCTCAAGCGCGGCGTTCGATACGTCAGCGGCCAGCCGGTGAAAAACGTTGTCGCGCAGCCGCGCGCGGGCGGCAGCCTCTTCACCATCGAAGGCCGCTGGCAGGCGCCGCGCGTGGTTCTCGCGGCCGGCCTCGGCAATCGCGGCCTGGCCGAGCAGATCGGCCTGCACGCGCCCGTGGCACCCAACCGAGGCCAAGTGCTCATCGGTGAGCGCGCCGCGCGCTTTCTTGCCTACCCCACGCTCAACGTACGGCAGACCGACGAAGGCACCATCCAGCTCGGCGACTCGATGGAAGAGGTGGGCTTCGACGACAACGTCACTACCAGCGTGCTGGCCGATATCGCCCGGCGCGGTGTGCGCACCTTCCCCGTGCTCGCTGGCCTGCGCCTGGTGCGAGCCTGGGGTTCTCTGCGCGTCATGAGTCCCGATGGCTTTCCCATTTACGACGAGTCTCCCCGGCACCCGGGCGCTTTCGTCACCACCTGCCATAGCGGCGTCACGCTGGCTGCCGCGCATGCGTTCCGCGTCGCGCCTTGGGTTGGCGGCGCGCCGCAGCCCCAGGAGATCGGCGCCTTCCGTGGCGCCCGCTTCTTGAACCCCAACTACCGGCCCAGCCATGCCCACTGATTCCCTCTTCCACCCGCTGGTCCAGGCCGGCGCTTCCGGCGCGGCGACCGTCGCCGTCACCCTCAACGGCCAGCCGCTGCAGGTGCCCGTGGGCTCCAGCGTCGCGGCCGCCCTGCTGGCTGGCGGCATCAAGCGCTTTCGCAACTCGCCGGTGTCGGGCGAGGCCCGCGCACCCTACTGCATGATGGGCGTGTGCTTCGACTGCCTGCTGGAGATCGACGGCGTGCCCAACCGCCAGGGCTGCCTGGTGCCGCTGGAGGCCGGCATGGCCATCCGCACGCAGGACGGCATGCGCGACCTGCTCGCCGAAGCCAGGGATCCGGCCGTGGCTCTCGCCCAGGCGATGGAGGCACCCGATGGCGTTTGAAGCACTCCCCCGGACGGAGCCCGGCCGCACGGCCGACATGGCCGACATGGCCGACATCGCCATCATCGGCGCCGGCCCCGCCGGCATGGCCGCGGCCATCGCCGCGCGCAAGCACGGCGCCAGTGTCGTGCTGCTCGACGAGCAGCCCGCCGCCGGCGGCCAGATCTACCGCGGCATCACCAATGTGCCCGCCGGGCGCCTGGACATTCTCGGCCCTGACTACGGCGCCGGCGCGGCGCTGGCCAGGGACTTCAGCGCCAGCGGCGCCCGCCACATCACCGGCGCCGCGGTCTGGCAGGTCACGCCCGATCGCCAGGTGCACTACTTGCAGGACGGCGGTGTGCGATCCGTCCAGGCCGATCGCGTGCTGCTGTGCACGGGTGCCATGGAGCGGCCCTTTCCCATCCCGGGCTGGACGCTGCCCGGCGTGCTGACGGCCGGTGCCGCGCAGATCCTGCTCAAGGGATCGGGCATGGCGCCCACGCAACCTGTCGTGCTGGCGGGCTGCGGGCCGCTGCTCTACCTGCTCGGCTGGCAATACGTGCGCGCCGGTGTGCCGATCGCGGCCATCGTCGACACCACCGACGGCGCCGACTACCGCCGCGCCATCCGCCACGCGGGCGGCGCGCTGGCCGGCTGGCGTTACCTCAAGAAAGGCCTGTCCCTCATGGCCGCGCTGAAGAAGTCCGGTGCGCCGTTCTACAAGAGCGCGACAGAGCTGCACGTGCTGGGCGACGGCAAGGCCGGCGGCCTGGGCTTTGCCAGCGGTGGCACCCTGCACAAGGTGGACAGCCCGCTGGTGCTGCTGCACCAGGGGGTGGTGCCGAACACGCAGTTCTCCTGGTCGCTGCGCGCCCGGCACGCGTGGGACGAGGCCCAGCTCTGCTGGTCGCCCGTCATCGACGCCTGGGGAGAGCTCGATGTGCCCGGCATCTTCGTCGCGGGCGACAGCGGCGGCATAGGCGGCGCCCGCGTGGCCGCGCTGCAGGGCGAACTCGCCGGGCTGGCCGCCGCCGCGCAAATCGGCAAGCTGGCCGCCCACGCGCGGGACAGCCTGGCCGATCCGCTGCGCGCCGAGATGCGCGAGCACCTGTTCATCCGGCCCTTCCTCGACGCCCTCTACCGCCCGAAAAAAGCCAACCGCGTTCCGGCGGACGGCACCATCGTCTGCCGCTGCGAGGAGGTCACCGCCGGCGACATCCGCGGCTACGTCGGGATTGGTTGCACCGGCCCCAACCAGGCCAAGAGCTTCGGCCGCTGCGGCATGGGGCCGTGCCAGGGCCGGCAGTGCGGGCTGACGGTGACCGAAGTGATTGCCGACGCGCGCGGCGTGTCGCCCGGCGAGACCGGCTACTTCCGCATCCGTCCGCCGATCAAGCCCATCACTCTTGGAGAGCTCGCCCATGAAGCCTGAAAACGCCGGGCTACCGATGGGCAGCGACGTCATCGTCATCGGGGGCGGCTTTCATGGCACGTCGAGTGCGTTTCACCTTTCGCGCCGCGGTGCGAAGGTCACGCTGCTGGAATCCGACTATTGCGCGCGCCACGCCTCGGGCGTCAACGCCGGCGGCGTGCGCACACTGGGTCGCCATCACGCCGAGGTACCACTGGCACGCGCCTCGCTGGAACTCTGGCACCGCCTGCCCGAGTTGCTCGGTGAAGACGGCACCTTTGTGCCAAGCGGCCAATTGCAGATCGCCGAAACGCCGCAGGAACTGGCCACGCTGCGCAGCCGCGTGGCCGAGCTGAACGCGCTTGGCTTCACGCACGAAGTCATCGTCGATGCACAGCAAGTTCGCGAGATCGCGCCACGTCTGGCGCCTCACGTCGTCGGTGGCATCTGGGTCGAAGACGACGGCCATGCCGTGCCTTATCGGGTCGTGACAGCCTTCCGCCAGGCGGCTCAGCGGCTGGGTGCGCAGTTTCACGAAGCCACGCCCGCGCAGACGATCGAACGTGTAGGCAGCCAGTGGCAGGTCACTACGCCGCGCGGCATCTTCACCGCGCCTTGGCTGGTCAACGCCGCTGGAGCCTGGTCCGGGGACTTTGCAGCGCAGGCGGGCGACGTGGTGCCGATGAAGCCGGGCGGCCTGATGCTGATGATCACGCAGCGCGTCCAGCATTTCATCGACCCGGTGCTGGGTGCGGCAGGCCGGCCGCTTTCCTTCAAGCAGTTCGCCAACGGAACGGTGCTCATCGGCGGAGGCCTGCGCTGCGCCGCAGATGTGGTGCGCCGCTACGGCGAGGTCGACTTTCTGAAGCTTCCTTCGAGTGCAAAGACAGTGACGGACCTGTTCCCGCATCTCGCCGGCATCAACGTTGTGCGCGCCTGGGCCGGCGTCGAGGCCTTCATGCCCGACCAGATTCCCGTCATCAGCCTCAGCCGCCATGCGCCGCAACTGGTGCACGCTTTCGGCTTCTCTGCCCACGGGTTCGAACTCGGACCCATTGGTGGGCAGATCGTTTCAGAGCTGGTGCTCGATGGGCACAGCACCTTGCCGATCGCGCCGTTTGCCGTGGACAGATTTGCGCAAGCCTCCATGCATTGACCCGCCTGCTGCCGGCCCTTCGCTTCGACACCAGCATCCGCAAAGAGAGACTATTCAATGTCTGACATCCAGCGCTACGAATCCACTCCCCGCCTGTCCCGTACCGTCGTGCACAACGGCGTCGTCTACCTGGCCGGCATCACCTCCGCCGTGCGCGACGGCGACATCACCGCGCAGACAAGAAGCGTGCTCGACACCATCGACGCACGTCTGGCCGGTGTCGGTAGCAGCAAGGAAAAGATCCTGAGCGCACAGATCTGGCTCAAGGACATTGATCGTGATTTCGCCGGTCTAAACGCTGTTTGGGAAGCCTGGGTCTCAGCCAACGCGGTGCCGACACGTGCTACCTGCACGAATCAAGGATTCGCGCCAGCGTTTCTTCCAACTGGCCGCGATCTGCCATGCGCTTGACTGCAGTGCGCTGCGCCAGGTTGTGCAGCTTGCGCCGCACAGCCGGCAATTCGGCCGCATGCGGAAGGCCGATCAAGCCGAAGTCCGGTTGTTCGCCTTCTACAGAACGCAGGAACGCACACGACGGCCCGTCCAGCCACCCGGCGACGTGCGCGAGCAAGCGTTCGCGGCTTTCCAGCAGGGCTTCCGCATCGATGGGCTCAGCCGTCATACCCTTGAAATGCGCGTCGAACGTCGCGGGGAAGTCCGCTGGCACTCGAGGCGCCAGCATCTCCCAGGCGGGTTTGGGGCTGCAGGTCAGGTAGACGAGAAAAGTTCGCCAGAGCGCTTGGTCTGCCCGTTCGTCCTCCAGCAACAGGCCAACATCGAAAAGATCGCGGGGATGCTGTCGCGACAGCGCCGCAGCCAGCTTGCCGGCATAGAGGTCGGCGAAATCCAGCACCTGCACCTCGGCGAAGCCGAATGCCTCCTCCACCCTTGGGCGCACGACCATGCTGCGCACCGGATGCACCGTTCCGCGCATGACCGGCATCGTCTCGATTTGCACACGCGCGCGGCCACGGCTGGCCACCAGCCGCGTGACCGTCCCCGTGCCCTCGCCTGCCGACAACTGCACCTGCAGTTGCAGAGGCCGAGCGCGCAGCGCATCGGCCAGTCGCCCAAGCGCCTCCACGATCAGCCTCGCATCCTCGGCGAAGTCGTGGACCGGCAGCCAAGCCAGATCGATGTCCACCGACAACCGCGGAAGGTCATGCTCGAAGAGGTTGATGGCCGTGCCGCCCTTTAGCGCGAAGCGCGGCTCCTGTGCCAGTCCCGGCAGGATCTCGACCAGCAACCGCACCCGGTCGGTATAGCGCCGGTCCCACTGTTCAAGCCAGGTGCTCATCGAGATCTCCCGGCAACGTGATCTGATAGGTCGGATGCAGGTGCCCACCGGGCACCAGCGCGCGCTTGCCCCGGCCCAGATCGACCCCATCAAGGGGCACGTGCGACAGCCACGCATGCCGATGGCGCTCGGCCAAGGCCAGGAACAGCCGCTTGGCCTTGATGCTGCGGCAGTGGCGCAGCAGCACGCCAACCCGCTGCGGCCTCAACGTGGTCATGGCCTGCATCAGCGCATCGGCCTCGTAGACCAGTGCCGCATCCGAGACGCTATCGCACAGCTCCAGCATGGCCCGCTCGGGTGTGGAGCACACCAGAGCGTCGGCGCCCGAACCAGCGCGGTGCCGAGCTAAGCCCTGCTCCGTCAGGACGGACTCGGAAACCTCGTCCGTGAACTGCACGGCAGGCAGATCGAACGGCCCCTTGCCCTGAAATTCGAGGCGCTCCTTCAACGACAGTTTGCCTACCCAGCCCGGCGGCCGTTCCGGCCCATAAAGAGTGATCGTCCCTGCGTCGCCCAGGCGCAGGTAGTGCTCGTGTCCCTGCAGGGCCAGCGCGAAGCGGCCTCCGACATGCAGCGGCACCCCTTCTCCGGCCTGCAAGCTGCGGATCACCCCCTCCCATTGCAGGCGCCCGCCCTTGCGCATGTAGACGCCGCGCGCCGGCGACACCAACCAGGCACTGCCCACGTAGCGCGCGACAAGGCTGTTGGAGTAGTTATGCGCCCGCAGCCACCGGCTGGAAACCAGGCGCGTGTCGCCCAACTCGGCCAGCAGGCGGTTCAGTTTTCCGGTATTTTGATCACCCATGGTAATCAAAATACAGCTTTCATGAACTCCTGCCAAGCTGCGCTGGTTTAAATGATTTAAAACATGATCACTCACAGTGATCTTATTACAACAAAGATGAACCATCCCCTGCTCGGCGACAGTCTTCCGAAGTGAAGCATTGCGCCGCCCTCCCTCACAAGGCCGCACTCGGCACCGGCACCACCATGTTCTCCGGGAACAGTTTCGGGACGTGGGTACGGCCATCTATCCAGGCATCCACCATGTCCGACCCCTCCTGCAGAATGTGGCGCCGCTGCTCAGCGTACTCGGCCTTGTTGTAGACCGAGCGCGAGGAACGAACTTCCTCGTGCGCCAGGCACTTCTCGATCCAATCGCGGTGTTCAGCAACGTGGAGCCGGTACGGCGCAGGTCATGGACGGTGAAGGGTTCCAACGGCAGGCCAGCCCGCGCCATCAGCCTGATTTCCAGCGGCGACAGGGCGCGATCCTTCGGCACGAAGGTTGCGATCAAAGACCGATTTGGTCTCAGTAGTAAACGGGAGGGTCTTGATCCCAGCCGCTGGCTCCTACCGTCAGTTCTACCGTCAACCTGTTTTGCTGGCCGGCGATAGCCACCGACAGCCACCGACAGCCACGAGACGAAAATTTTTACAAATCAACGACTTACGGTGATTTTTCGATAACTGGCGATAGTCCCTCAAGGACGCCAATTCACTCCCACTCGATCGTCGCCGGCGGCTTCGAACTCACGTCGTAGGTCACCCGGTTGATCCCGCGCACCTCGTTGATGATCCGCCCGGACACCTTCTTGAGCAGCGCGTACGGCAACTCGGCCCAGTCGGCCGTCATGAAGTCGCTGGTCTGCACGGCGCGCAATGCCACCACGTAGTCGTAGGTGCGGCCATCGCCCATAACGCCCACGCTCTTTACCGGCAGGAACACCGTGAAGGCCTGGCTCGTGAGGTCGTACCAGGTCTTGCCGGAGTCATCCTTGAAGTTGCGAAGCTCCTCGATGAAGATCGCATCGGCACGGCGCAGCAGTTCGGCGTATTCCTTCTTCACTTCGCCAAGGATGCGGACGCCGAGGCCCGGGCCCGGGAACGGGTGGCGGTAGACCATCTCGGGTGGCAGGCCGAGCGCCACCCCTAGTTCGCGCACTTCGTCCTTGAAGAGATCGCGCAGCGGCTCCAGCAGTTTCAGCCCCAACTGTTCCGGCAGGCCGCCGACGTTGTGGTGGCTCTTGATCGTGACGGCCTTCTTGCTTTTCGCGCCGCCGGACTCGATCACGTCCGGGTAGATGGTGCCTTGCGCCAGCCACTTCGCGCCCTTCGCGCCCGCACTGGTGAGCTTCGCGGCCTCCTGCTTGAACACGGTGACGAACTCGCCCCCGATGATCTTGCGCTTGGCCTCCGGGTCGCTCACGCCCGCGAGCTTGCCGAGGAACAAGTCGCTCGCGTCCACGCGGATCACCTTCGCGTGCAGCTTGCCGACGAACATGTCCATGACCATGTCGCCTTCGTTCAGGCGCAGCAGGCCGTGGTCGACGAACACGCAGGTGAGCTGGTCCCCGATCGCGCGATGGATCAGCGCTGCAGCCACCGATGAATCGACGCCGCCCGAGAGACCAAGGATGACTTCTTCGTCGCCGACCTGCTCGCGGATCTGCTCGACGGCTTCGGCAATGTGGTCGCGCATCACCCAATCCGGCTTCGCGCCGCAGATGCCGAGCACGAAGCGTTCGAGAATGGCCTGGCCCTGCTGCGTGTGCGTGACTTCGGGATGAAACTGCACCGCGTAGAAGTGGCGCGTCTCATCGGCCATGCCCGCGATCGGGCAGCTGTCGGTCGACGCCATCAGCTTGAAGCCAGGCGGCAGCTCGGTGACCTTGTCGCCGTGGCTCATCCAGACGTTGAGCATGCCGTGGCCCTCCGGCGTGCTGAAGTCGGCGATGTCCTTCAGCAGTTCGGTGTGGCCACGCGCGCGCACCGCCGCAAAGCCGAACTCGCGCTTGTGGCCGCCCTCGACCTTGCCGCCCAACTGGTGCGCCATGGTCTGCATGCCGTAGCAGATGCCCAGAACCGGCACGCCCAGGTCGAACACCGCCTGCGGCGCCTTGTCGGTTGTGTCTTCATAGACGCTCGCGTGGCTGCCGGACAGGATCACGCCCTTGAGCGAGCCGTCCCTCGCATATTCACGCACCCATTCGTCGGTGACGTCGCAGGGATGCACTTCGCTCAGAACATGCGCCTCGCGCACGCGGCGGGCGATCAGTTGGGTGACTTGCGATCCGAAGTCGAGGATGAGGATCTTTTGGTGTGACATGTACGTGGATCACTCTGCCCGGTAGTTCGGCGCTTCCTTCGTGATCTGCACGTCATGCACGTGGCTCTCCCGAATGCCAGCGGAGGTGATCTCCACGAACTCGGCCTTGTTCTGCATGTCGGCGATGGTCGCGCAGCCGCAATAGCCCATGCTGGCGCGCACGCCGCCGGCCATCTGGTAGACGATGGAGACGATCGAGCCCTTGTACGGCACGCGGCCTTCGATGCCCTCGGGCACCAGCTTGTCGGTGTTCGGGTTGCCGGTGGTCGACTCCTGGAAGTAGCGGTCGGCGCTGCCCTGCTGCATCGCGCCGATGCTGCCCATGCCACGGTAGCTCTTGTAGCTGCGGCCCTGGTACAGCACGATTTCGCCCGGCGCCTCTTCGGTGCCGGCGAACATGCTGCCCATCATCACCGTGCTGGCGCCCGCGGCAATGGCCTTGGCGATGTCGCCCGAGTAGCGCACACCACCGTCGGAGATCAACGGCACGCCGGTGCCCTGCAGGGCCGTCGCCACGCTGTCGACCGCCATGATCTGCGGCACGCCCACGCCTGCCACGATGCGCGTCGTGCAGATCGAGCCGGGCCCGATGCCGACCTTGACCGCATCGGCACCCGCATCGGCCAGCGCACGCGCTGCGTCGCCGGTGGCGATGTTGCCGCCGATCACGTCGACCTGCGGATAATTGTTCTTGACCCAGCGCACCCGCTCGATCACACCGGCGCTGTGACCATGCGCCGTGTCGACCACGATGGCATCGACGCCGGCCTTCACCAGCGCTTCGACGCGCTCCTCGGTCCCCTCGCCCACCCCCACCGCCGCGCCCACGCGCAAACGGCCCGAGGCATCCCGCGCCGCGTTCGGGAAGCTGGTCTGCTTTGTGATGTCCTTGACGGTGATCAGGCCCTTGAGCTCCCATTCGCCGTTGATGACCAGCAACCGCTCCAGCTTGTGCTTGTTGAGCAGCGCCTTGGCCTCGGCCAGCGTGGTGCCGTCTGGCACGGTGATGAGCTTTTCGCGGCGCGTCATGATTTCGGTCACTGGCACGTCGTAGCGGCTCTCGAACCGCAGATCCCGCCCGGTCACGATGCCGACCACCTTGCCGGCATCCAAGACCGGAAAGCCCGAAATACCGAGCTGGTCCGACAGGGCCATCACCTGGCGAACGGTGTGCGTCGGCGTGATCACGACCGGATCGCGCAGCACGCCGGATTCATAGCGCTTGACCCTGGCGACCTCGGCGGCCTGCTGCTGGGCCGTCAGGTTCTTGTGGACGATACCGATGCCGCCCTCCTGCGCAATCGCGATCGCGAGGCGCGCTTCGGTCACGGTGTCCATTGCCGCCGATACCAGCGGAATGTTCAAAGTGATGTTGCGGGAGAGTCGGGTCGCAAGGGAGGTGTCCTTGGGCAGGACCTGGGAGTACGCTGGCACCAACAACACGTCGTCGAAGGTGAGCGCTTTGCCGAGAAGGCGCATGAGGTAAGGCTCCAAAAGACGGATTGTAACGATCGGTCCGTAGTAACCCGGACACACCCAGTCGTTCGGCCTTTCCCTCACAATGTTTGAAACTTCCACGCCAATCGTTAACTCCCCACAACAACGCCGTTACAAAACCTCACACAGCCCCTAAACTTCCGTCCATGAAACTCGCGCATGCCCTGGTTCTTGGTTTCGCCTGTGTGCTGCCGTTGGCCGCGAGCGCGCAATGGCAATGGGTCGACAACGCCGGCAAGACGGTTTTCAGCGACCAGCCGCCGCCGCTCGACGTGCCGGAAAAGAACATCCTTCGCCGTCCGACCCGCGCTGCAGGCGCGCCCCGCGTGAGCACCAGTCCCGCGCCGGCAGCCGACGCGGACGCTGCGGCCACAACGGCCAAGCCCGCCGCGAATGGGCCCAAACCCACCGGAGTCGACAAGGAACTCGAGGAAAAGGCGCGCAAGGCCGCGGAGGCCGAGAGGGCAAGGAAGGCAGTCGAGGCCGAGAGGGTGGCCAGGGCCAGGGCCGACAATTGCGTACAGGCACGCCAGAGCAAGGCCACGTTCGACAGCGGCCTTCGCGTCGCACGCGTCAACGCCCAGGGCGAGCGCGAATTCCTGGACGACAGTCAACGCGCCGCCGAGTTGCAACGCGCGCAATCCGCGATCGACCGCGACTGCAGGTAGGCGGGCTCAATAACCCGGCTTGCCGCCCTCGCGCCGTTTGGCGAACAGTCCGGTCGTACGCGCTCCCTGCCGGCGAAAGCGTTCACGCCGTGCCACTTTCGGGTCGACGGTGAGCGGCCGGCACAACTCGAGGCGATCCCCGTCGTTCAACGCTTGCTGCCACGCAACGGCCCGGCCCCAGACACCTGCGGGCATCGCGGCCCAATCCAACGCGGGAAATTGCATTGGCAACGCGCTGGCAAGCACAGCGTCCCGCGCCGTTGCGTGGTCAGGCAGCGTCAACACCTGCTCGAAGACTTCGCGCGGCGCCGGCGAATAAACCAGCGTGATCTGCATCAGGCGGGCGGCTTGTCGTAGACCTGCTCGGCGCGCTTGACAAACGCCTCGACCAGGCTGGATGCGATCTTGTCGAACACCGGTCCAACCAGTTTCTCGAGCGCGAAATTGCTGAAGCTGTAAGTCAGGTTCAGATCGACCCGGCAGGCCCGTTCGCCCTCGTCGCCCACGGGCTGGAACTTCCAGAGGCCATCGAGGTTGGAGAACGGCCCGCTGATCAGCTTGAGGTGGACTTCGCGCCCCGGCACTTGCGTATTGCGGGTGGTGAAGCTCTGATGGATGCCGCCGAATGCAAGGCCGACCTCGGCCGTCATTCCGTGGTCATCCTCGCTGATCACCCTGGAACGATCGCACCACGGCAGGAACTCGGGATACCGGGCTACATCCGTCACCAATGCATACATCTCCTCGGCGCTGTACCAGATCAGGACGGACTTGTGGACGGTTTTCATAGAATGGGCACGAGCGTGCGCGACGGATTGTATTGAAGCCATGCAGACCCAAATCAAGCACCATGGCCACCAAGAAAAAAGCAGACCCCTCCACACGCATCGCCGACAACAAGAAGGCTGCGTACAACTACTTCTTCGAGGAGCGCTTCGAGGCTGGCATGGTGCTGGAAGGCTGGGAAGTGAAGTCGCTGCGCGAAGGCAAGGTGCAACTCACCGATGGCTACGTGATGATCCGCGACGGCGAGATGTTCATCGTCGGCTGCCAGATCAATCCGCTGCGCAGCGCCTCGACCCACACCACGCCCGACTCGATCCGCACCAAGAAGCTGCTGCTGCACAAGGAACAGATCCGCCGCCTCACCGGCAAGGTCGAGCAGAAGGGCTACACCCTGGTGCCGCTGAACCTCCACTGGAAAGCGGGCAAGGTGAAGTGCGAGATCGCGCTGGCCAAGGGCAAGGCCGAGCATGACAAGCGCGATACCATCAAGGACCGCGAAGGCAAGCGCGAGGTCGAGCGCGCAATGAAGAGCCGAAACCGCTGAGATTTTTTCCACCGATGGAATAAACCAGTGCCGGCCGGCGTTTATGCATGAGTCGTCGCCAATGGTTGGCGACGCGTCCACACAGGAGCCTTGCATGCCGCCTTCCATCCGCCAGCCCGCCACTGCACTGATCGTCTATGCCACGATCTTCAGCGGCTTCGTCGCGTTTCCAGCATCGGCCCAGCCGAAGCCGGCTGACGGCGTGCTCGTCGGCCCCAACGGCATGACGCTGTACACCTTCGACAAGGATTCGATGGCAGTGGCAAATCGGTCCGCAATGGCCAGTGCGCCACCAACTGGCCGCCGCTGATGGCCGCGGACAGCGACAAGCCGGCCGGCGACCTGTCCATCGTCACGCGCGACGATGGCAAGAAGCAGTGGGCATCGAAGGGCTGGCCGCTCAACTACTGGATCAAGGACACCAAGGCCGGCGACAAGACCGGCGACGGCGTGAACGGCACCTGGAAAGTCGCCAAGCCATGATGGCCTGAGTCTCGATGGATCCACGCGCGCTGGTCGACCACATTCCAAGCCTGCGCCGCTACGCGCGGGCCCACTGACCGGCGACGCCTGGGCCGCCGACGACCTGGTGCAGGACACGCTCGAACGCGCCTGAAGCAAGTGGCGCCTCTGGACCATCGGCACCGACTTGCGCGCATGGCTCGTCACGATCATGCACAACGTCTTCGCCAGCCAGATGCGCCGCGCCCCGCCTGCGCGCGTCGTGATCGACATCGCCGATGCCGCGCACGAGTTGCGCGCCGCCGGCGGGCCGCACGACCAGGCCATGACCTGCAACGCTGCCTGCTTCTACTCCCCGAAGACCAGCGCGCCGTGCTGCTGCTGGTGGCGCTGGAGGACCTCAACTACGCGCAAGTGGCCAAGGTGCTGGCCATACCACCCGGCACAGTGATGTCGCGCCTCTCGCGTGCCCGCAGCCGCCTGCACGAATTGATGGAAGGGACGGCCGCCGCGTCCGCGCCCCATGCCGGCCTGCGCCGCCTCAAATGACGACCTGCCCATGAACCGTCCCGCCCCCCTCCTGACAACGCCGGCGACGCCGGCGACGACCAGCAAGCCTGGTACGCGCAGCGCGAAGCCTTGCGTCGACTGCATCAGGATGTGCTGGCCGAGCCAGTACCGCCGGCCCTGCTCGCCGCGGCCGGCGTCACCGCCGCGCGCCACGCCCGCCGTGCGAACTGGGCGCGCTGGGGCGGCATGGCTGCAGGTGTGCTGCTGGCCTTTGGCGCCGGCTGGCTGGCGAACAGCCAATGGTCTGCGACATACGCAGGCGCCAGACTGGCCAAGGCTGGCGGCGCAACGCGCGAATTCGTGCATGCAGCGTCGGTTGCCCATGCCGTCTACGCCCCGGAAAAACGCCATCCCGTCGAAGTCGCCGCAACCGAGCAGCAGCACCTGCTGCAATGGCTCTCCAAGCGGCTCGACAAGCCTTTGCAATTGCCCGATCTGTCGAGCCAGGGCTATGTGCTGGTCGGTGGTCGCCTGTTGCCGGGCGACCGTGGCGCGCGGGCGCAGTTCATGTTCGAAAACACCGCTGGCGAACGCGTCACGCTCTATGTCGGCACGCTGGCGGCGACCGAACCGAACGCCGGCACCTCTGCCTCGCAGGAAACAGCGTTCCGCTTCTCGTCCGACGGTCCGGTGCCCAGCTTCTACTGGGTCGACCGCGGCTTCGGCTATGCGATCGCCGGTCCGGTGCCGCGGGCAACGTTGCTGAATCTGGCGACATTGGTCTATCGTCAGTTGGGTCCGGCATAAACTGCCATTTCGCAATCAACGCTTTTTGTTGCGGCGATTTCTTAACCGAAGGAGAAACATCATCATGATCACCAAACTGTTCAGCGCTTCCGTCGTCGCGGTGGCCCTGCTTTCCGGCTGCGGCAGCATGTCCCGTGCACCCGACGCACCGACCCGCACCGCCGACGGCGTGCTGATCGGCCCGAATGGCATGACGCTCTACACCTTCAACAAGGACACCGCCAACAGCGGCAAGTCGGTCTGCAACGGCGTCTGCGCCACCAACTGGCCGCCGCTGATTGCGCCCGACTCGCCCAAGCAGCCGATGGGCCCCTACACCATCGTCATGCGTGACGACGGCAAGAAGCAGTGGGCCTACAAGGGCTGGCCCCTCTACTACTGGTCCAAGGACACGAAGGCCGGCGACAAGACCGGTGACGGCGTCGGCGGCGCCTGGGCTGTTGCAAAGCCCTGATCTCGGGAGCGGCCTGCCCGGCCGCCAACCGCTTGCCTGCCTGGCATCTTGACCCGACGTCCCGAGACCCGTCGTATCAGTTTTCCGCCACGCTACGGCGTGCCCCGCAACATATGCCAGGACGAGCACGGCGAAGTCTGTTCGTGGGCACCCGCGGAACCGGCTTTGCCGGGCCGCCGGGTGTGACCCCTCAAGGGGGAGGCGCCGCAGGCGCTTCGGGGGTGTTTCGTTTCCTCCGCGGAACCGGCTTTGCCGGGCCGCCGGGTGTGCCCCCTGGAAAGGGGGAGGCGCCGCAGGCGCTTCGGGGGTGTTTTATTTCAAGCAGCGGCCGGAGCACTCAGCCGTTCGCGCAGGCCCAGCAGTTCGTTTGCTACCAGCGCGCCGATCACGAGCGTGCCGCCGGTCAGGACGCTGGATGCGGGCGCTTCATTCGCGCCCACCCAGGCAAATCCGATTCCAAAAATCACCTCGAGCAATGACAGCAAGGCCACTTCGGGCGCCTTGAGCACCTTGGCGCAAAGCACCGAGAGAACGCAAGGTATGGCGAGCTGAAACAGGCCGAGAAATGCAAGCAAGCCCAGATCATGTGCATTGGCCCGCAGCGGCCATGCGAGCGGCAACGTCAGCAGGGCCGACAACGCCGCGCCGATGAGTACCGCAGGCACCAGGTCGACGTCGTGTCCGGTCGCATGGGCATGCTGCACCACCGTCCAGTTGCAGGCGAGCGCAAGCGGCACGCACAGCGCGACGAAGGTGCCGGTCATGGGGCCCTCGCCGAACTGCTGGCCGTACATCCACGCAATGCCGGCACCGGCCACCGCAATGGCGCCCCAGGTGCGTGCGGCGAGCCTGTGGCCGATGAAGATGCGCGCCGCCAATGCGGTGAATAGCGGACCCACCGACATCGTGACCAGCACATTTGCCGTCGACGTGATGGTGAGCGCCACCATGAACGCCGTGAACATCACGCTCCAGCACGCCCCCGACACCCACAACGCGGTGCCGCCCTGACGGATCCTGACGAACACGGCTCGTCCCCGCCACGCGGGCAGGATCACCAGCAAGGCCAGCACCGTGAACAGGCTGCGCCAGAAAGTGACTTCGAAACTGCGCGCCGCCTCGAGGTGACGTGTCACCACGCCGGCTGTGGCCCACATCAAGGTCACGACCACCATGAGCCAGACGGCGCGCGCGTGCGGCAGCTTCATGGTTTGCCCGAAGTCGGCTTGCTGTCGCCGCCAGCAAGCAGGCAAAGTCCGGCGCATTGAAGGTCGCTCATCGCATCGAGGATTCGCCGCATCGCGTCGCGCTGCGACCCCGCAGGCAACTGCTCTGACGGCGGAAGCACGCGAACGACAAAGGCACGCGAAACGAGCGGCAATGCGCGCGCATGCACCGGCGCCAGCTCGGCCATCGTGTCGAGCAGCCCGCAATAAGCAGTTCCGAGGCGCGTGTCGGCATAGCAGGCAGAGAGGCCGGCGTAGAGCTGCAACAGCGAAGTCTGGCTGCGCTTCAACCCACCCAGCCGCAACTGCGACGCCTGGGTCGCGCCGATCTTGCGCAGCATGGCCTCGGCAAGCGGAATCTGCCTTGCGATGCAGCGCGCCAGGAACGGCTGCAGCACCGCGAGTTCGTCCTGGTACTCGATGATGTTGCGGACCACGGCCTTTGCGTCGAGCTCGCCCTTCTGCACCGCCTGGAAGCTCATGTATCCCGTGATACCGGCCTTGGCGCGGTCGCAGACCTCCGACAATGCGCCGATGTCCTCGGTCGCATAGCCCACAACGTCCAGGAAGCGCGTCGAATCGCCCAGCAGCCGCAGCACGACCCCGCCCTGCGCATCCGCGAGGCGCGGCATCTCTTCCGGGTGCAGCGCACGCAGGCCGTCGAAGGCTTGGCCGGCTTGCGCATGCGCGGTGAGGGGCAGGTCGCCGGCGGCATGCGCGATGGGCGCCAGGAAACTTGCGACCAGCACCGCCGCGGCAGCGATGGCCTGCTTCCAGCGCCGGGCGCATGCGGCCACGGCTGCTTCGGCCGCGCATCGCACGGCCTTCGCGCTCGCCCGGTCCGCCTCAGGCGACCGTTTCGCGGGAAGCGCGCTTGCGCTCATGTTCCTTCAGGTAGCGCTTGCGCAGGCGCACGCTCTTCGGGGTGATTTCGACCAGTTCGTCGTCCTCGATGAATTCCACGCCGTATTCGAGCGTGAGTTCGATCGGCGGCGTGATCTTGATCGCGTCTTCCTTGCCCGAGACACGGAAGTTGGTGAGCTGCTTGGTGCGCGTGGCGTTCACCACCAGGTCGTTGTCGCGGCTATGAATGCCGACGATCATGCCCTCGTATACCGGGTCGTTGGCGCGCACGAACATGCGGCCGCGGTCGTCCAGCTTGCCGAGGGCGTAGGTGAAGATCTCACCGTCGTCCATCGAGATCAGCACGCCGTTCTTGCGGCTGCCGATTTCACCCTTGTGCGGCTCGTAGCTGTCGAAGATGTTGCTGATGAGGCCCGAGCCGCGCGTCAGGTTCAGGAATTCGTTGGTGAAGCCGATCAGGCCGCGCGCCGGAATGCGGTACTCCAGGCGCACGCGGCCACGGCCGTCCGGTTCCATGTTGACCAGTTCGCCCTTGCGTTCGCCCAGTGCCTGCATCACGCCACCCTGATGCTGCTCTTCGATGTCCGCCGTGACCAGCTCGATCGGCTCGTGCTTCTCGCCGTCGACGTTCCGGAACACCACGCGCGGCTTCGACACAGCCATCTCGTAGCCTTCGCGGCGCATGTTCTCCAGCAGGATCGTCAGGTGCAGTTCACCGCGGCCCATGACTTCGAACACACCCTCCTCGTCGGTCTCGTTCACGCGCAGCGCAACGTTGTGCTGCAGTTCCTTCTGCAGGCGATCCCAGATCTGGCGGCTGGTGACGAACTTGCCTTCGCGGCCGGCCAGCGGGCTGGTGTTGACGCAGAAGTTCATGGTCAGCGTCGGCTCGTCGACCTTGAGCATCGGCAGCGGCGCAGGGTTGGTGGGGTCGGTCACGGTCACGCCGATGCCGATGTCGGTAATGCCGTTGATCAGCACGATCTCACCCGGGCCCGCTTCGGTGGCCTGCACGCGGTCCAGACCCTGGAAGGTCAGAACCTGATTGATGCGGCCCTTCACCTGCTTGCCGTCCGGCCCTTCCATCACCACCACGTCCATCATCGGCTTCAACGTGCCCTGGCTGATGCGGCCCACGCCGATGCGGCCGACGAAAGTCGAGAAGTCGAGTGCGGAAATCTGCAGTTGCAACGGCGCGTCCGGGTCGCCATTCTGCGAGGGCACGTGCTGCAGGATGGTGTCGAACAGGGCCGACATGTCGGGACCCCACTGCTCGCCCTGCGGGCCTTCTTCGAGCGACGACCAGCCGTTGATGCCAGAGGCATAGACCACGGGGAAATCGAGCTGTTCATCGGTGGCGCCGAGCTTGTCGAAAAGGTCGAACGCAGCGTTGACCACCTTGTCCGGATTGGCGCCCGGCTTGTCGACCTTGTTCACGACCAGGATGGGCTTGAGGCCCAGGGCCAGCGCCTTCTTGGTCACGAAACGCGTCTGCGGCATCGGACCTTCCTGCGCATCGATCAAGAGCACCACGCCGTCGACCATCGACAGCGCACGTTCCACTTCGCCGCCAAAGTCCGCGTGGCCCGGGGTGTCGACGATGTTGATGTGCGTGCCCTGCCAGGTCACCGCGCAGTTCTTTGCGAGGATGGTGATGCCGCGTTCTTTTTCGATCGCGTTGTTGTCCATCACGGTGTCGACCACTTTCTCGTGTTCGGCGAAGGTGCCGGACTGGCGCAGCAGTTGGTCGACCATGGTGGTCTTGCCATGGTCCACGTGGGCAATGATGGCGATGTTGCGGATTTGCTTGGTACTCATGGTGTCGTCTCGCAAGGAGTTGCGTTCAAAAGGATTTGCTGGATTTCGATGGGGTTCAGCAAGCGCCCCGGGATCAGTTCGTTGGCAGCGACATGTGCCGTGCCGAGGAAGGCTGCAGGTTCGCTGCCGAACACGGCGACTTCGCTCGCGTCGGGCCACTGGCCACGGCGGCGCAGGCCCGACAGGAAACGCGCCGCATCTTCGGCGCCGAGCGTGACACGGCTGTGGCCAGCGACCAGGGCTTCGGCCGGCAGAAGTTGCGCAAGGCGTTCTTCTTCGCTCATGGCTTCGAGCGCTTCAAGCGTGATGCATTGCGATGTGTCGAAGTCGCCGGTGGCGACGCGCCGCAGCGACGTGAGGTGCGCGCCGCAGCCCAGCGCCTCGCCGATGTCCTCGCCGAGCGTGCGGATGTAGGTACCCTTGCTGACGGTCGCGAGAATCTTGATGGTGGCCTTTTCGACCGCTTCGGTCAGCTTCAACTTGTGGATCACGACGTCGCGCGCGGCACGTTCGACCTCGATGCCCTCGCGGGCGTATTCGTAGAGCGCCTTGCCGTCTTTCTTGAGCGCGCTGTGCATTGGCGGCACCTGTCGCAACGGGCCAGTGAACTGCGTTTCGACGCGCGCGAGGTCTTCAGGCGTCACATGGACCGTACGCTGCACGATCACATCGCCTTCGGCATCGCCGGTGGATGTCTTCACGCCCAGGCGAGCCGTGGCTTCGTAGGACTTGTCAGCGTCGAGGTGCAATTGGCTGAATTTTGTCGCGGCGCCAAAGCACAGCGGCAAGACGCCGGTCGCCAACGGATCGAGCGTGCCCGTGTGCCCCGCCTTCTCGGCGCGCAACAGCCACTTGGCCTTTTGCAAGGCCTGGTTGCTGGAAAGTCCCAGCGGCTTGTCGAGCAGCAACACCCCATGCACAGGGCGCCGCTGCACCCTTGTGCGTGGCGCGTGCATGGCTACTCCTCTTTCGAGCGAGAGGCGACTGCCTGCGCGATCAGCTTGTTCATGTCGGCGGCACGCTCGGTGGTCCGGTCGAAGAGGAAGTGCAGCGTCGGCACGGTGTGGATGTGCAGGCGCTTGAACAGGCCGGCGCGCAGGAAGCCCGCGGCCTGGTTCAATGCCTCGGTGGTCTCCACCGGGTCGCCCGTCAGCACGCTGAAGTACACCTTCGCATGCGCGTAGTCCGGCGTGACCTCGACGCCTTGCAGCGTCACCATGCCCACGCGCGGATCCTTCAGTTCGCGCCCGATCAACTCCGTCAGGTCACGCTGGATCTGATCGGCGATCTTGAACGATCGGTTGGGAGCGGCGGCTTTGCGTTTGGGCACGGCGGGCTGTTCGTTCGTTGCTTACAGCGTACGCGCGATTTCCTTGACCTCAAAGAACTCGAGCTGATCGCCCTCTTTGATGTCGTTGTAGTTCTTGAGCTTGATACCGCACTCGAAGCCTTCGCGGACTTCGCGCACGTCGTCCTTCATGCGCTTGAGCGAATCGATCTCGCCGGTGTAGACCACGACGTTGTCGCGCAGCAGGCGGAAATGCGAGCTGCGCGTGACATGGCCCGACGTGATGTACGAACCCGCCACCGTACCGATCTTCGACGCGACGAACACCGTGCGGATCTCCGCCGAGCCAATGACCTCTTCGCGGCGCTCGGGCGCCAGCATGCCGGACATCGCCACCTTCACCTCGTCCACGGCGTCGTAGATGATGCTGTAGTAGTTCAGCTGCACGCCGTTGCCTTCGGCCAGCTTGCGCGCGCCGGCATCGGCACGGACGTTGAAGCCGATGACCACAGCCTTGGAAGCGATCGCGAGGTTGATGTCGCTTTCGCTGATGCCGCCGACGCCCGCGTAGACGATCTGCACCTTGACTTCTTCGGTCGCCAGCTTGAGCAGCGACTGCGCCAAAGCTTCCTGTGAACCTTGCACGTCGGCCTTGATGATGATGCGCAGCGTCTGCACCTCGCCAGCCGACAGGTCGGTGAACATGTTCGACAGGTTCGCAGCCTGTTGCTTGGCCAGCTTGGTGTTGCGGAACTTGCCGGCGCGGTAGGTCGCGATTTCGCGCGCACGGCGCTCGTCGGCCATCACCATGAACTCGTCGCCCGCTTGCGGCACTTCGGTCAAACCCTGGATTTCCACCGGGATCGACGGGCCGGCCACCTTGATGGACTTGCCGTCTTCGTCGAGCATGGCGCGCACGCGGCCAAAGGTCGAACCAGCCAGCACCACGTCGCCGGTCTTCAGCGTGCCGGACTGAACCAGCACGGTCGCGACCGGGCCGCGGCCCTTGTCCAACTGAGCTTCGATGACCAGGCCCTTGGCAGCGGCATCGACCGGCGCCTTGAGTTCCAGCACTTCGGCTTGCAGCAGCACCTGTTCAAGCAGACTGTCGACACCTGCGCCCGTCTTGGCGGACACCGGCACGAACGGCACGTCGCCGCCGTATTCTTCTGGAACGACTTCTTCAGCCACCAGCTCCTGCTTGACACGGTCGAGATTGGCGTCGGGCTTGTCGATCTTGTTGATCGCGACCACGATCGGCACACCGGCCGCCTTGGCATGCTTGATGGCTTCCTTGGTCTGCGGCATGACGCCGTCGTCGGCCGCCACCACGAGGATGACGATGTCGGTGGCCTGCGCACCACGGGCACGCATGGCGGTGAACGCCTCGTGGCCCGGGGTATCGAGGAAGGACACCGTGCCGCGCGGCGTTTCGACGTGATAGGCGCCGATGTGCTGCGTGATGCCGCCGGCTTCGCCCGCCGCGACCTTGGCGCGGCGGATGTAGTCGAGCAGCGAGGTCTTGCCGTGGTCGACGTGGCCCATGACGGTCACGACCGGTGCACGCGGCAGCAGTTCGGCCTGTTGAGCCGAGACGTCCTCGTCGGTGAAGGCTTCCGGATCGTCCAGCGCGGCAACGACCGCGTTGTGGCCCAGTTCTTCCACCACGATCATGGCGGTGTCCTGGTCGAGCGACTGGTTGATGGTCGCCATCATGCCGAGCTTCATCAACTGCTTGATGACCTCTTGCGCCTTGACGGCCATCTTGTGCGCCAGTTCGGCAACGGTGATGGTTTCTGGCACGTGCACTTCGAGCACGCGCGCTTCCACCGGTGCGGCTTGCTGATGCTCTTCCGGGCCTCCGCGGTCATTGCCGCGACGGCCGCGCGGACCACCCCGCCAGTTGCCACGGCCAACACCGCCGCTGGCGTCGCCACGGGTCTTGATTTCCTTCTTCTTGGCCGGATCGCCCGCCCAGCTCGACGAGAGCTTGGCGGACTTGACGTCCTTGCTGGTGCCCGGTGCGGCCGGAGCCGCGCCCGGTGCTGCCGCAGCAGGTGCGCCAGTACGCGCGGCGGGCGTGGCAGGCTTGTGCAGCGTGCCCTTGACGGCCGGCTTTGGCGCTTCCTTCTCGGGCGCCTTGTGCGGCACCAGCACACGGGCCGGTGCATTCATCATGGCGCGGATGGCTTCGGCCTCGGCCAGCGCCTTGCGGCGGCGTTCGTCCAGGTCCTTGGCGCGGGCCGCTTCTTCGTCTGCACGCGCCTTCGAATCGGCGGCGGCCTTGGCCTTGGCGTCTTCCTTGACTTGTGCAGCCGCGGCGTCGGCAGCCGCCTTGTCAGCAGCGGCCTTGGCGGCGGCAGCCTTTGCAGCTTCCTCGGCAGCGACGGCCTTGGCAGTGCTCTTTGCGGGTGCGACGGGAGCCGCGGCTTCCTTCTCCTTCTGCCTGGCGACTGCTTCAGCTTCCGCCTTGGCGGCTTGCTCGGCCAGTTCGGCCTTTTCAGCCTTCTCGGCGCGCTCAGCCTGCTCGCGTTCACGGGCCTCGGCCTCTTCGCGCACACGGCGCTTCTCGACCAGCTCTTCTTCCTGGCGACGGATCAGCTCGGCCTGGCGGCGCGCGCCTTCCTCGCGGCGGGCCAATTCGGCCTCGTCGATCTGGGGTGCGGCAGGGGCTTGTGCAACCGGCGCTTCGATCGGAGGCGCCTCGGGCGCGGGTGCATGAGCCTCATCGCGCTGGATGAAGGTGCGTTTCTTGCGCACTTCCACCTGGATGGTGCGCGCGCGGCCGGTGGCGTCGGCCTGCTTGATCTCGCTGGTCGACTTCTTGACCAGGGTGATCTTCTTGCGCTCCGGCTCGACAGTGCCATGGCTGGCCTTCAGGTGGCCGAGCAGGCGCTGCTTGTCCGACTCGGTGAGCGCATCGGTCGCGGCCGCTTTGGGCACGCCTGCGCTCTTGAGCTGGTCAAGAAGGATTTCGGGGGTCTTTTTGAGTTCGTTCGCGAACTCGGCGACTGTGGTGCTGGACATATGTGCTTTGAGCCTCCATGACCGTCAAGCCTGGCCGGCGAACCAATGTTCGCGGGCTTTCAGGATGAGGGCTTTGGCGTCATCGGCGCTCTGGCCGGTGATCTCGGTGAGTTCGTCGACCGCGAGGTCGGCCAGGTCGTCGCGGGTGTGGACACCCGCCGCGGCCAACTTGGGAATGAGTTCTGCGTCGAGGCCTTCGAGGTCGCGCAGGTTCTGCGAGACGGTCTCGACGTTCTCTTCCTTGGCGATTTCCATCGTCAACAGCGCATCCTTGGCGCGTGAACGCAGTTCGTTGATGGTGTCTTCGTCGAAGCTCTCGATTTCGAGCAGCTCGGAGATCGGCACATAGGCCACTTCCTCGAGGCTGGTGAAGCCTTCGGAGATCAGGATGTCGGCGATTTCCTCGTCGACGTCGAGCTTTTCCATGAACAGCTTGCGGCTGGCGTCGGTTTCGACGGCCTGCTTCTGCGCCGATTCGTTGGCGTCCATGATGTTGATCTTCCAGCCGGTGAGGTCGGAAGCCAGGCGCACGTTCTGGCCGCCGCGGCCGATGGCAATGGCGAGGTTTTCCTCGTCGACGACCACGTCCATGGCGTGCTTTTCCTCGTCGACCACGATCGAGCTCACATTGGCCGGAGCCAGCGCGCCGATCACGAACTGCGCCGGATCCTCGCTCCACAACACGATGTCGACGCGCTCGCCGGCCAGTTCGTTGGTGACGGCATTCACGCGGGTGCCCCGCACGCCGACGCAGGTGCCGATCGGGTCGACACGCTTGTCGTGCGAGAGCACGGCGATCTTGGCGCGTGAACCGGGGTCACGGGCGCAGCTTTTGATCTCGAGCAGCCCCTGTTCGATTTCGGGCACTTCCTGGCGAAACAGTTCGATCATGAACTCGGGCGCCGAGCGCGACAGGATGATCGGCGCGCCGCGCAGCGTCAGGTCGACTTCCATGATCATGGCCCGCACGCGGTCGCCGTTGCGCAGGTTTTCCTTGGCGATCATCTCGCTGCGGCGCAGGCGGCCTTCGACGCGGCCGGCCTCGACGATGATGTCGCCCTTGTCCAGGCGCTTGACGGTGCCCACGAAGATCTTGTCGCCGCGCGACATGAAATCGTTCAGCAGCATCTCGCGCTCGGCGTCGCGGATCTTCTGCAGGATCACCTGCTTGGCGGCCATCGCGCCGATGCGGCCGATCGGCACCGATTCCACCGATTCCTCGATGTACTCGTCGACCTCGATGTCGGGCATTTCTTCCTTGGCTTCGAACAGCAGGATTTCCTGGTCGGGCAGTTGCAGGCCGGCCTCGTCGGGGACGACGTGCCAGCGGCGGAAGGTTTCGTAGACGCCGCTGTCGCGGTCGATGGCGACACGAATGTCCACGTCACCCTGGTGAAGTTTCTTGGTGGCTTGCGCCAATGCGGATTCCACCGCGCCGAACACCACGTCACGTTCGACGTTCTTCTCCCGCGAGATCGCATCCACCAACATCAACATTTCGCGATTCATGCCACTACGCTCCTCGATCAGTCCGGCGACCCGCCGGTTTTGGCCTTACGGCCCTTGAAATCCACGATTGGCGCGAGCCGCGCGTCGCGCAGTTCGTCCAATGCGAAGCCGAGCGCCTGCAACGGTGCGGGCTCTCGCTTCTTGCTCACTTTTTGTCCTGGCTTGGGTGCAGGGGCATCGCTCCAGACGATTTGCCATCCACCCGACTCGGCACGCTCCAGCGTGCCCCGAAACTTCTTCCGGCTGGCCGACACCTGGCCACCCGCTGCAGCGCCCATCGGCGCCTTGAGCGTCAGGTCGATCACTTCGCCGACGAAACGCTCGAAATCCTTCTCGTGCCGCAGCGGCCTGTCAATGCCCGGCGAGGACACTTCGAGGCGCTTGTAGTCGACCTGATCGACTTCCAAGGCGAACTGCAACTGCCGCGTGACCTTCTCGCAGTCCTCGACCGTCACGAACGGTTCGGGCGCGCCGGCCACAGTTCCTGAATTGAGGCCATTCCAGGGCAAATCAATCGTGACGCGCAGCAGCCCCCCTGCGGATCTTTCGATCTCGACCAGGTCGTAGCCGAGTCCGGCAACGGTTTGTTCCACTGTCTGCTGCAATGCCACGTGTTCGAATTCGCCTTGAGTTGTGTGTCTGTGCCTGACACTGCTCCGGGCGCCGCCTTGACCGTTGACCGTGCAGCAGTGTCGATAATCGATCGACCAAAAAAAACGGGCGGTTGGTACCCGCCCGTTTGGTCGTGAGCCTCGAATTATATGCCAGTTATGTTTCAAATGTTGCTGCTAAAGGACTCAATGACGGCTCTGACAGCGCCTTCAGGGCGCTTGGCAGCCGAGGGGGCGTGTTTGCAACAGGTTGTTTCGAGTGGCCGTTTGCAATTTGTAACTACGCTACTCCCCGGCCAATGCCGGTTGCACTGAAACCGGTGCAATTTCTCCCTTTTGGTGCGCTCCAGTCGACCGACCGTGTTGGATCAGCGCGACCGCAATCGCCGCGATCACCGCCGGAATCGCAATCGCCATGAAGTTTTGTTCCAGCGGCAGCGCCATGCCGACCAGCGACCCGATCGCGATGGGAGCCAGGATGGCGCCGCTTCTACCCACCCCGGACGCCCAGCCGATGCCGGTAGCGCGCACCGCCATCGGATAGAACTGGCCAACGTACGCATATGTGACGATCTGGGTGCCGATGGTCGACGCGCCGGCCAGGCCGACGAGCAGGAACAGCAGTTCCGTCGGAACCCGATAGCCCAGCAGCGTGATCGAGACCGCGGCCAACGCGTACATCCCCACCAGCACGTACTTGATGTGGAAGCGATCGGCCAGCCAGCCGCCGCCGACCGCGCCCAGCATGGCGCCGAAGTTCAGCACCAGAACGAAGGTCAACGCCGAACCGAGGCTGTAGCCGGCGCCGGCCATCAGCTTGGTCAGCCATGAACTGAGCGCGTAGACCATGAACAGGCACATGAAGAAGGCGATCCAGAACATGACGGTGCTGAATCCCCTCCCCTCCTGGAACAGCCGGCCGATCGGCGCGCTGTCGGCCTTGTCCTCGCGCGGCAACTCGAAAGTGTCCGTCGCGCCCGCGCGGTAGCCCGGATCGAGGCGGCTTGCGATCGCCTTCAATTGATCGATCCGTTTCGCCTTGATGAGGAACGGCATCGACTCCGGCATCGAGCGCAGGATGAAGGGGATCAACAAGACTGGCAGGCCGGCGGCCAGGAAGACCGACGCCCAACCGTAGGCCTCGATCAACCCCTTGCCGAGCAGTGCAGCCAGCATGCCGCCGACTGCGTAGCCGCTGAACATCAGCGTGACCATGGTGCTGCGGATCTTGCGGGGCGAATACTCGGTCATCTGTGCGACGACGTTCGGCATGACGCCGCCGATGCCGAGGCCCGCCAGAAAGCGCATCACGCTGAACGTCACGGGCTCATGCGTCAGGCCCGCGGCGGCCGTGAAGACGCTGAATAGGGCGATGCACGTCGCGATGGCTCGGCGCCTGCCGATCCTGTCGGCAATGGTGCCCAGGAAGATGGCGCCGAACATCATGCCGAACAGCGCCGAACTCACCATGAAGCCCGCGTTGGTCGGGCTCACGCCCATCTCCTTCATGATCGATGGCAAGGCGATGCCGGCGACGGCCAGGTCGTAGCCGTCGAAGATGATGATCAGGGCGCACCAGAAGAGCACCTTTCCGTGGAAACCGTTGAAGCGGGCTTCGTCTGACAGCTTGTGCAGGTCGATGTGGCGCATGGCTTGTCTCTCGTTGGATTTTCGGGATGTCGATGGGCGGCTCAGCCGAGATCGCCGCCGCCGACAGGCAGCACCGTTCCGGTGATGTAGGACGACTCGTCGGAAGCGAAGAACAGGATCGGCGCGACTTGCTCGTCGATGGTTCCGTAGCGGTGCATGAGGCTGGAATCGACCGTCTGGTCGACCACGCCTTGGTACCAGGCGGTCTCCTGGCGTCCGGGCTTGGCCTTCGATGCGTTGCGGGGCACTCGGCGCGGCGGCGCGTCGGTGCCGCCCGGGGCCGTGGCATTGATGCGGATGCCATTGTGCGTGTGCTCCATCGCCAGCGATGCGGTCAGAGCGTTGACGCCGCCCTTGGCCGCCGAATAGGGCACGCGATGCACGCCGCGCGTGGCGACCGACGACACGTTGACGATCACGCCGCGCTTCTTCCGGACCATGAAAGGCAATGCGGCGCGGCATGACCACAGCGTCGGAAAGAGCGAGCGCCGGATCTCGGCCTCGATCTGCGCCTCCTCGTAGTGCTCGTAGGGCTTGGCCCAGATGGTGCCGCCGACGTTGTTGATCAGCACGTCGACGCGCTTGAACCGGGCGAGGCATTCCGCCACCATGGCCTGCGCGCCTGCGAAAGTTTCGAGGTCGGCCTGGAAGGCTGACGCAGTGCCGCCGCCCTCCTCGATCTCCGCCACGACTTCGTTGACGATGTCGGCGCGGTCAACGGCCAGCACGGTGCCGCCTTCGGCAGCCACCTTCAGGGCGACGCCGCGGCCGATGCCTTGCGCAGCGCCGGTGACGATGACGACCTTGTTGCTGAAGCGTGCGCGGCTCATGCTGCCACCGCTTCGTTGGCCGACGAGAACTTCTCGAAGTGGAAGCTCTTGGGCGTGACACCGACACCGGACATCCACTTGCGCACGCCCTCGACCATCGGTGGCGGGCCGCAAACGTAGACGTCGACGTTGCCCTCGTGGAGGTCATCGCCGGAGAGGTGGTTGGTGACGTAGCCTTGCTTCGGATGACCACTCGCCTGGTCGACCACGCAGGAAAAGAAATCGAAGTCCGGAAGACTGGCCTTCAAGGCGCACAGGGTTTCGAGTTCGACCAGGTCGTCGTTCGTGTTCACGCCGTACGCGAGGCGGATCGGGTGGTCCGTCGGGTTGTCCTTGAGCCAGTGCAGCATCGACAGGAAAGGCGCAAGGCCGGTGCCGCCGGCGAGCATCAGGATCGGGCGCACCGCCGGGCGCAGGTAGAAGCTGCCGTAGGGCCCGGTGAACATCATGAAGTCCTCGGGCTGCGCCTGCTTGCGCATGTAGGTGCTCATCAGGCCGTCGGGCACGTCGCGGATCAGGAAGGCCAGCTCGGATGAGTTGGGTGCGGAGCTGAAGGAATACGAGCGCGTCTGCTTGCTGCCCGGCACCATCAGGTTCACGTACTGGCCGGGCAGGAATGCCAGCGGCCGCTCTGCCTGCAGCGCGAACGAGACGGTCGTTGCCGAGTCGCGCTCGATCTTCGTCAGCTTGCCGCCATGCGCGCCCACCTCCGTCTTGCACGCAGCCGACGAAGCCGGCACGCGCACCACGCAATCGGACGTCGGCTTCATCTGGCAGGTGAGCACGTAGCCGTTCGCGGCCTCGTCGTCGGCGAGCGCATCCTCGATGTAGTCGCCCATCGTGAAGCTGCCGCTCTCGCAATGGCACTTGCAGGTGCCGCAGGCGCCGTCGCGGCAGTCCAGCGGGATGTTGATCTTGGCTCGGTAGGCCGCGTCGGCGACCAGTTCGTTGGGCTCGCACGGGATGATGCGCGACACGCCATCCTCGAACTGCAGGGCGATGTTGTAGGTCATGGTTGTCTCCTTGTCCCCGTGTTCAGATGTGATAGATGTCGAGCAGGTGGTGGATGTAGTCGTTCTTCAGCACGACGTACTTGCGCTTGATCAGCGGCTTCTCCCCGCTCGTGTCGAGCGTGTATTGCGAGCTGCCGAAGTACACGTCGACGATGTCGTAGCGGAAGCTGTGCGTGGTCCAGTTGAAGGACACGACGCATTGCTTGTCGTCCTGCGACAGCACTTCGAGGTTGTTGATCGCATGGCCCGTGCGGGTGTCGGGCATCGTGGCGCTGGAGCGCTCGGTCTGGATGCGGAAGACGCGGTCTTCGAGGCCCTGCTTGTCGGGGTAATAGATCAACGACACCTCGTTCTGCGGGTCCGTCGTGAGCTTGTCGTCGTCATCCCACGAGGGCATGAAGAATTCGGCGTCGTCGGCATAGCAGGCGAGCCAGTCGGCCCAGCGGTGTTCGTCGAGTGCGCGGGCCTCCGAATAGACGAAGGACTGGATGGCTTGGTAGGAAAGCATCACAGCGCTCCTTCCGACTCGGCGACGACGGCCTTCTTCATGGTGTCGAGCCAGTACTCGTGCTGTCCGATGTAGAGGCCCTCGTCTTCGGTCTTCACGCAGCTCATGTCCGGCTTGAGGTCGATGAGGTCGGCTGCGGCATCCGGGCCCTTGATCCAGTGCGTCGCGCCGCGGCTCATGTCGTTCCACTTCACGGCGCGTGCGCCGTAGCCGTGCTGGCAGGAGCGGAACTCCTCCAGGTCGTCGGGCGTGGCCATGCCGGTGGCGTTGAAGAAGTCCTCGTACTGGCGCAGGCGCCGCGTGCGTGCTTCGGGCGCTTCGCCCTTCGGTGCGATGCAGTAGATCGTCACCTCCGTCTTGTTCACCGAGATCGGTCGAACGATGCGGATCTGAGAGCTGAACTGATCCATCAGGTAGACGTTGGGGTACAGGCAAAGGTTGCGGGACTTGCCGAGCATCCAATCGGTGCGCGCCTCGCCGAACTTGCCGATCCACTCGTCACGCTTCGAATACAGCGGCCGGTCTTCCGGGTTCGACCAGTTGGTCCACAGCAGCAGGTGGCCGTGCTTGAAGGTGTACGAGCCGCCACCTTGCTGAGCCCACTTGCCGGCGTTCATCGCCTTGACGGTGTCGACCTTGCCGTCGACGCTGCGGCGGCTGGTGGTGGCCGCGTAGTTCCAGTGCACCGACGACACGTGGTAGCCATCGGCGCCGTTCTCCGCGCCGAGCTTCCAGTTGCCGTCGAAGGTGTAGGTCGATGCGCCGCGCAGCACTTCCAGCCCATCGGGCGACTGGTCGACAATCATGTCGATGATCTTTGCGGCCTCGCCCAGGTGTTCCTTCAGCGGCACCACGTCGGGGTTGACGCTGCCGAACAGGAAGCCGCGGTAGTTCTCGAAGGCGCCGAGCCTGGCAAGGTCATGGCTGCCTTCGCAATTGAAGCTGGGCGGGTAGCCGGCCTCCGCGCTGTTGTCCTTGACTTTCAGCAGCTTGCCGGCGTTGTTGAAAGTCCAGCCGTGGAACGGGCAGGTGAAGCTGGACTTGTTGCCCTTCTTGTGGCGGCACAGGATGGCGCCGCGGTGCGTGCAGGTGTTGGCCAGCGCGTTGAGCTTGCCGTCCTTGCTGCGCGTGATGACCACCGGCTGGCGGCCGACGTAGACGGTCAGGTAGTCGTTGACGTTGGCGATCTGGCTCTCGTGGGCCAGATAGACCCAGTTGCCTTCGAAGATGTGCTTCATCTCCAGGTCGAACAACTGCTCGTCGGTGAAGACGGAACGGTCGAGGCGGTACTTGTGAGTGACCGGATCGTCCTCCAGCAAGGCATCGAGCTTCGAGAGATCCGGCGTGGACTTGACGGGATAGATTGGGATCATGTTGTGTCTCCAGAAAGGTGTGCGGTTTGGCGATTTGCTTGAAAGGGGGTCGTCGCAAAGCCGAAGCACGCTGCTTCACCATCGACGATCGGTATCGGGAGAAAGCTCCTGGCCGGGCGACACGCGCCGGCACAGGAGGGGCTCAGGTCAAGCCAGTGCGCGCGCCACGCGGGCCAGAGGATCGGCTTCGCTTTCGTCGGCGGCCGGCTGCATGACGAAGTCGAAAGGCACGCGGGTGAACTGGGTCGTCACGCCGAGCGATTCGTAGCCCTTGGGGGGCGTGTTGCGCTCGAGCTTGAGGATCAGACCGTCGCGCGTGGCGAAGGCGAAGTCGTCGTCGATGAAGCTGTCGCCGGGCACATTGACTTGCGTCGTCAGCGTGCGCAGGCCGGGTGCGACCACCAGGAAGTGGATGTGCGCGGGACGATTGCCGTGGCGGCCGATGGCGCTGA
This sequence comes from Variovorax humicola, assembly GCF_037889915.1. Lineage (NCBI taxonomy): Bacteria > Pseudomonadati > Pseudomonadota > Betaproteobacteria > Burkholderiales > Comamonadaceae > Variovorax > Variovorax humicola. The sequence continues at coordinate 169,323 of NZ_JBBKZV010000007.1, forward strand.
ACAGTTCGGAGGTCGGGCTGTTCGGCGGGATCGCATAGCCCGGCGGCAGGAAGCTGCGGAAGCGATAGCGGCCCTGCGCATCGGTCTCGATGCGGCGGCGCAATGCGTACTCGGCCTGGTCCGGATCGAAGTGCGAGTAGCGGCCCAGTTCGTTGGCATGCCACACGTCGACGATGGCGCCGGCCACCGGCTTGCCGTTGATGTCGAGCACGCGGCCTTCCATCACCATCGTTTCGCCGCGCTGCTCTTCGCCTTCTTCGTCGACGCGCGTTTCATACTTCGACAGCGGGGCGCCGGCGATGTAGAGCGGGCCTTCGATGGCGCGCGGCGTGCCGCCTTCGCGGCCGGCCCGTTCATCGGCCTCGTCGAGGCGGATGTCGAGCAGGCGGTCGAAGCCGAGGCCTGCGGTGATGAGCCCGGCCTGCCCGCTCGAAGCCAGGCGCGAGAGCCAGTCGACACCGGCCCAGAACTCGTCGGGCTGGATGTCGAGGTCGTCGATGGCGCGGAACAGGTCGCCGACGATGCGCGCGGTGATCTTCTGGACGCGCGGGTTGCCGTCGGGCCGGTTCGAATGCGTGACGCGTTCGAGCAGTTGGGTTTGGGTGAGTTCGTTCATGGCGTTGTCTTCCTTGGGATCGTGGGGTTGGGGGATGAGGGGAAACGGATCAGCGGTCGTCTTCACGGATGGACGAGCCGTGGCGGCACAGCGGCGTTACGACGATGTCCATGTAGGGGAACAGGGGCAGCGTCATCAGCGTGTCGTGCAACGCTGCGTTGTCCGCGACGTCGAAGATGCTGACGTTGGCGTAGCGGCCGGCGATGCGCCACAGGTGGCGCCAGACGCCGTCGCGCTGCAGGCCTTGAGCGATTTCCTTCTCGCTCGCCTTCAGCTGGTCGGCTTGCGCCGGCGGCATGTCGTGCGGAAGGTTGACGGTCATTTCGACGTGGAAAAGCATGTTCGTGGTCCTCAGGCGGTGACGGCGACGGTTTGCGACGCGCGGTCGCGGCGGTAGTAGGCGAGCTTGTCGAGGTCGAGTTGCACGCCGATGCCGGGCACCTGCGGCAGTTGCAATTCGAAGTCGCGGTATTCGGGGCGCTGCACGACGACGTCGTCCTTCAGCAGCAGCGGGCCGAACAGTTCGGTGCCCCAGGCGAGCGTCGGACATGCGGCGAACGCATGGGCGGCGGCGATGCTGCCGACGCTGCCTTCGAGCAACGTGCCACCGTAGATGCCCATGCCGCCCGCGTCGGCGATGGCGGCGGCGCGCAAGGTGGGCCACAAGCCTCCGGCCTGCGAGATCTTCAGGGCGTAGACATCGGCTGCGGCGTCGGCGGCCAGGTCGAAGGCATCGATGGCGTCGTGCACCGCTTCGTCCGCCATGATGGCCACGTCGAAGCGGGCAGCGAGCCGCTTCAGCGCCCGACGATTGCGGCGCGCCACCGGCTGTTCGATGAGGCCGACGCCGATGGCTTCGAGTGCGGCGATGCCGCGCACTGCCGTGGTTTCGTCCCAGGCCTGGTTCACGTCGACGGTCAGCATCACGTCGTCGCCAAGGCCGCGGCGGATGGCCTGCACATGGGCAATGTCTTCTGCGAGCGGGTGGCTGCCGATCTTCAGCTTGAAGACGTTGTGTCGGCGGGCTTCGATCAAGGCCAGTGCCTCGTCGACGTCGCGTGTGGCGTCGCCGCTGGCGAGCGTCCAGAGGACTGGGAGCGAATCACGCATCGCGCCGCCCAGCAGCGCATGCACCGGCAGGCCGAGGCGCTGGCCCTGCGCGTCGAGCAACGCGATTTCAATCGCTGACTTGGCAAACGAATTGCCCTGCACCGAAGCCGAGACGCGTTGCATCGCGACATTCACGCGGGTTGCATCGACGCCGACGAGCAGGGGCGCGATGTAGGTGTCGATCGCACTCTTGATGCTTTCGGGGCTTTGCTCGCCGTAGGCCAGGCCGCCGATGGTGGTGGTCTCGCCGATGCCGGTGAGGCCGTCGCTGCAGACCAGACGCACGATCACGAGCGTCTGGCGCATCATGGTGGTCATCGCCAGCTTGTGGGCGCGGATGGTCGGCAGGTCGACCAGGATGGCCTCGATGGATTGAATGGTGGGGCTCGTGTTCATGGGCTGAATGTTCCTCTTCACGAAGCCTCTGGTCCAATATCGAATGGGTCCGGCAAAATACCTTCAAGGTATGGAGCCATGGGGTTTTCACTGACCCGCCGTCTTCTCGTTCAGGAGCCTCCCAATGCATCTCGAACTCCGTCACCTGCGCTACTTCGCCGCTGTCGCGCGCGAGCTGAGCTTCAGCCGCGCAGCCGAGAAACTGCACATCGCGCAGCCCCCCTTGAGCCGGCAGATCCGCTCGCTCGAAGACGAACTCGGCGCGGAGCTGCTGGACCGCAGCGCCCGCCCGCTGCGCCTTACACCGGCGGGCCGCTTCTTCCAGATCCAGGCGCAACAGATACTCGACCGCATGACCGAAGTGCAGGCCGCAACGGCGCGCATCGCCGGCGGCAAGCGCACCTGGTTCGGCATCGGCTTCGCGCCCTCCACGCTTTATGGCAAGTTGCCCGATGTGATCCGGCAGTTCCGCGAAGCGCAGCCATCCGTGGAATTGAATCTCTATGAAATGACGACGCTGCAGCAGGTGGAAGCGCTCAAGGCTGGCCGTATCGACGTCGGATTCGGCCGGCTGAACTTCGACGACGATGACGTGGTCGGCGAACTGGTGCGGAAGGAGCCGTTGATGGTCGCGTTGCCGGTGAACCATCGCCTGGTCCGCCACAAGAAGATCAGCCTTGCAAAGCTGGCCACGGAGCCGCTGCTGCTCTATCCCGCCAAGCCGCGGCCGAGCTATGCCGACCAGGTACTCGAAATGTTCCAATCGCGCGGGCTGAAGCCCACGATCGCGCTCGAGGCGAACGAGGTGCAGACTGCCATCGGCCTGGTGGTCGCCGGCCTCGGTTATGCGCTGGTGCCGCAGTCGGTGCAGAACCTGCACCGAGAGGGCGTGCTCTACCTGCCCCTGGACGATGAAGGCGTGTCGACGCCCGTGGTCATGAACAGGCGCCGCAACGACGAATCGGAGCTGACGACGTACCTTCGAGGCATGGTGCGGGCATTGCCGACATCGACCATGGCGTGAGCGGGATCCGGCCGCCTTTCGGCACGGGCCGACTCAGCGTACGTGCCTCGACGTCGCCTTCCACCAGACCATCGCAAACAGCACGCTGCCGACCATGAGCGCCCCGGCGGCCACCAGCAGCGGTACGGCGAAGCTGCCCGTGGCGTGCGCCAGCGGCGCAGCGAACAGGGGGCCGACGATCTGGCCCACGCCATAGGAGGCGGTTGCGTAGCCGATCAGGCCGGCGGCCGCGTTGCCGCGCAGACGGCGCGCTTCTCGCACCGCGAACAGCGTGATGGCGGTGAACGGCATGCCCAGCAACAGGCTGCCCAGCGTGAAGCCCGCGATCGTCGGCCAGACCACCGACAGCAACACGCCGAGCGCCTGCAACGCGCATCCGGCGGCCAGCAGCAAGCGGTTGTCCCAACGCGACGACATGCGCGCGCCGATGATCGCGCCGGGCACGATGGCCAGGCCGAACAAGGGCCAGAACAGGTCGGGCCATGGCGAGCCCGGCAAGGCCTGCCGGGCAATCACCGGCAGGAAAGTCGCGGTGATGATGTAGCCGAAGCCGGCCACGCCATAGAGCGCGACCAGCCAGCGCGCGTCGCTGCGCGCCGCGGCCAACGCGCTTGCAGCAGGCGGCCCCACGGGCGGCGCGGCGCTCGCAACGACCACAGCGCCATCGTCGAACACACGCCAGATGACCGCGACCAGCGCGAGCGCGGCCAGGCCAAAGCCGATCCATGCCGCCGTGGAACCCCATCGGCCCACCACGCCGCCCAGCAGGCCGGTGACGGCAATGCCGATGCCGGGTCCGGCATAGATCACGCCGCCGAGTGCCGGCGCCCCCGTCTCCGCCAGCCGCCGAAGTCCCCAGCCCGAAGCGAACACGAAGACCCATGCGCTCACGATTCCGGCCGCGCCGCGCAGCAGGCCCCAGGCCAGGAAGTCGTTCAACAGGCCCATTCCGAGCAGCAGCGCCGCCGTGGCGATCAATCCGCCGCGCACCATGGCGACCGGCGGCAGGCGGATCGCCGCACACGACAGCGCCCCCACGAAGTACCCCAGGTAGTTCAATGAAGCCAGCAGGCCGCCGCCCTGGAGATCGAGCTTTCCCTCCGCCAGCATCACCGGCAGCATCGGAGTGAACGCAAAGCGCCCGATTCCCAACGCCACCGCCAGGGTCACCATGCATGCCAATGCGGCGCGCCACGCACCGTGTCTGCTTGCCGCGTCGCCGGTCAATGCGAAACCTTCACCCTCATGAATCGATCAACGCCGCTGCGACCAGCTGGCGCGTGTAGGGGTGTCGCGGGGCGTCGAGAACTTGGTCGACCGGGCCGGCTTCGAGGATGGCGCCATCCTTCATCACGATCACCTCGTGCGCCATCGCGCGGATCACTTCGACGTCGTGCGTGATCAGCAGATAGCTCAGGCCACGCTCTCGCTGCAGGCGCTGAAGCAGGCCAAGCACCTGCTTCTGGATGGTGACGTCGAGCGCGCTGGTCGGCTCGTCGAGCACGAGCAGTCGCGGGTCGACGATCAGCGCCCGCGCGATGGCAATGCGCTGGCGCTGGCCGCCCGAGAACTCGTGCGGATAACGGTCGAGCAAGGACGGGAACTGGGCCTCCGTCAGACCCACGTCGTTCAACGCGGCCAGGCTGCGCACGCGGCGCGCGGCAGTGTCCAGCGCGGGCTCATGCACCTTCAGACCCTCTCCGACGATCTGTTCGACGGTCATGCGGGGCGAGAGCGAGGAGAACGGGTCCTGGAACACCACCTGCATCACGCGCCGCAAGGCACGGTCAGCACTGCCACTGCCGGTCCATTGCTTGTCCGCAATGCGCAGCGCGCCGTCATGGCGCAGCAGGCCGAGCGCGGCGAGCGCCAGCGTCGACTTGCCGGAACCTGATTCCCCGACCACGCCCAGCGTGTGGCCCGGCGCAATCGCCAGGTCCGCACCCTGCACGGCAACGAATGCGCCCTTGCCGAACCAGCCGCGCACGCCGGGCAACGGCACCGGGTACGTCACCCGCAGCCCGTTGGCCTGCAATACCGCTGCGGCGCCCTCCCCGCGCGCCGGCACCACGTCGCGCTCGGGGCGGCTGTCGATCAGCTTGCGGGTGTACGCGTGTTGCGGGGCCTCGAACACCGCCTGCACCGGCCCATGCTCGACGACGTGGCCGTTCTCCATCACGGCGACGCGATCCGCAAAGCGGCGAACCAGGTTCAGGTCGTGCGTGATCAGCAGCACCGCCATGCCATGCCTGGCCTGCAGGTCGGCCAGCAGCGCCAGGATCTGCGCGCGAACCGTCACGTCGAGTGCGGTGGTCGGCTCGTCGGCCAGCAGCAGGCGCGGCTTGCAGGCCAGCGCCATCGCGATCATGGCGCGCTGCCGTTGCCCGCCCGACAGCTGGTGCGGGAACGACAACGCACGCCGCTCGGGCTCGGGGATGCCGGTCTCCGCCAGCAGCTTCACGGCGGCTGCGTGCGCATCGCGCTTCGACAGGCCCTCGTGCAGTTCAAGCACCTCGGCGATCTGGTCTCCGACGGGGTAAAGCGCATTGAGCGCGGTCATCGGCTCCTGGAAGATCATCGCGATCTCCTTGCCGCGGATGCCGCGAAGTTGCTGCTCCGGCAAGGACAGCAGGTCGCGCGAATTGCCGCCTTCACCGTGGAAGGTTGCAATGCCGCTCAGATCGGCGTTTTGCACCAGCCTCAGCAACGACAAGGCGGTCACCGTCTTGCCGGAGCCTGATTCGCCCACCAGCGCAAGCTTCTCGCCGGCGGCGATCTGGAAGTCGATGCCATGGACGACCTCCTTGCCACCAAAGGCAACGCGCAATCCCTTCACGTCGAGCAGGGGCTTTGTCACTTGTCCATCTTTCTGGGATCGAGCGCATCGCGCAGCGCGTCACCCATGAAGGTCAGCAGCATCAGCGTGACGACCAGTACACCGAAGGTCGACAGCGAGAGCCACCAGGCGTCGATGTTGGCCTTGCCCTGGCTCAGCAATTCGCCGAGCGATGGTGTGCCCGGCGGCACGCCGAGGCCGAGGAAGTCGAGCGAGGTCAGCGCCAGGATCGCCGCACTCATGCGGAACGGCAGGAAAGTCACGACCGGCACCATGCTGTTGGGAAGGATGTGGCGCCACATGATCTGCAGGTTGCCGACGCCGAGTGCGCGGGCAGCGCGAACATAGTCCATCTGCCGGTTGCGCAGGAACTCGGCACGCACGTAGTCCGACAGGCCCATCCAGCCGAACAGGCTCAGCAGCACCAGCAGCAACGCCACGCTCGGGGCAAAGATCGCGCTGAAGATGATGAGCAGGTAGAGCTCCGGCATCGAGCCCCAGATCTCGATGAAGCGCTGGAACGCCAAGTCGGTCTTGCCGCCGAAGAAGCCCTGGATGGCCCCCGCGATCACGCCCAGCACCACGCCGATGAAAGTCAGCGCCAGCGCGAACAGCACGCTGACGCGAAAGCCGTAGATCAACTGCGCCAGCAGGTCGCGGCCGCGGTCGTCGCTGCCGAAGAAGTTCTCGCGCGACGGCGCTGCGGGGTTCGGCGAGGTCGCGAAGTAGTTGAGCGTCTTCGGACCGTAGGGGTTGGGCGCGTAGACGGCCCAGTTTCCACCCTGCGTGATGCGCTCGTGGATGAAGGGGTCCAGGTAGTCGGCCGGCGTCTCGAAGTCGCCGCCAAAGGTTTTTTCGGAATAGTCGCGCAGCACCGGGAAATAGGTTGCGCCTTCATAGCGCACGATCAGCGGCTTGTCGGTCGACAGCACCTCGGCGAACAGGCTCGACACCACCAGCACCGTGAAGATGAGCAGGCTCCAGTAGCCAAGCCGGTTGCGCTTGAAGCGAAGCCAGGCTCGCCTGCCAGGACTCAACGACGTTGTCGCCGGGCTAGTCAAACTTCACCCTCGGATCGACCCACACATAGCAGAGGTCGCTGATCAACTTGGTCACCAGCCCGATCAGCGTGAACAGGTAGAGCGTGCCCAGCACGACCGGATAGTCGCGCCGGATCACGCTCTCGTAGCTCAGCAGGCCGAGTCCGTCGAGCGAGAACAACGTCTCGATGAGCAGCGAGCCGGTGAAGAACGCGCCGATGAACGCCGCCGGAAAGCCCGTGATGATCGGGATCAGCGCGTTGCGGAAGATGTGCTTCCACAGCACCTGCTGTTCCGCGAGGCCCTTGGCGCGCGCCGTCAGCACGTATTGCTTGCGGATCTCCTCCAGGAACGAGTTCTTGGTGAGCATCGCCGTCACCGCAAAGCTGCCGAGCACCATGGCCGTGACCGGCAAGGCAATGTGCCAGAGGTAGTCGACCACCTTCGCGCCCCAGCTCAGCGTGTCCCAGTTCGACGAGATCAGGCCGCGCAGGGGAAACCATTGCAACTGCCCGCCGAAGACCACGAGCAAGGCAACGCCCAGCACAAAGCCCGGTATGGCATAGCCGACCAGCACGATCAGCGTGGTGACGAAATCGAAGCGCGAACCCGCCCTCACCGCCTTGGCCACCCCCAGCGGCACGGCGATAAGGTAGCTGATGAAGAAGGTCCAGAGACCGAGGCTGATCGACACCGGCAGCTTCTCCTTGACCAGTTGCGAGACCGCCTTGCGTTGGTAGAAGCTCTGGCCCAGGTCGAAGCGCGCGAAGGACTTCAGCATCAGCCAGAAACGCTCGGGGGCGGGCTTGTCGAACCCGTAGAGCTGCTTGATTTCCTCGATGCGCTTTTCGTCCAGCCCCTGCCGCCCGCGATAGCCGGCGCCGCTCGACGCAGCGCGCTCGCCGCCGGAGTCGCGGCCCTGCAACTGCGCCACCATCTGCTCGACCGGGCCGCCCGGCACGAACTGGATCACCGCGAAAGTCACCAGCAACACGCCGAGGAGCGTGGGCACCATCAAGAGCAGCCGTTTGAGTATGTAGCTGGCCATGCGCTATTTGTTGGAAGCCGATGCCCACCAGGTGCTCATCGCCCAGGTGTCCGGCTGGTAATACGGCGGCACGGTCGGTGGCAGCACGAAAGGGGCCGGCCGGTAGCCGATGAGGAATTCGTCGCCATAGTACTGTGGCACCGAGTAGTAGCCATGCGACAGCACGCGGTCGAGCGCGCGCAGGGCGGCACCCAGCTCCGGCCGCGTGGTGGCGCCCACCACCTTTTGCAGAAGCGCGTCGACCGCCGGATCGGCGATGCCCCAGATGTTCGAGGAGCCCTTGGTCTCGGCCGCCTTCGATCCGAACAATTCGAGCAATTCGCCACCCGGCGAGGTGCTGCCCGGCAGTCGAAGCGAGGTCATCTCGAACTCGAAGTTGTCCATGCGCTGCTGCGACAGCGAGAAGTCGACCGTACGGAAAGTCATCGCGATGCCGAGCTTCTGCAGCGCGGTCTGGAACGGCGTTGCCACGCGGATCAGCGAAGGCTGGTCGTTCAGGAACTCGATCGTGAAGGGCTCGTTCTGCGCGTTGCGCAGGGCACCGTCGCGGTAGCTCCAGCCAGCTTGCTCGAGCAGCGCCCTCGCCTTGCGCAGGTTCTCGCGCAGGCTGCCGGGCGGCGCAGTGCTGGGCGATATCACGGCAGGGCCGAACACCTCGGGCCGGAGCTTGTCGCGCAGCGGCTCGAGCAGCGCCAATTCATCGGGCTTGGGCTCGCCCTCGGCATGGAACTCGCTGTTAGGGTAGTAGCCCTGGACGCGCTTGTAGAGCCCGTAGAAGAGCTGCTTGTTGAGCCACTCGAAATCCATGGCAAGGCCGATCGCCTGGCGCACGCGGATGTCCTTGAACTTCGGGTTGCGCACGTTGAACACGTAACCCTGGAAGTCACCCGGGTTGCGGTTCACGAAGGCCTGCTTCTTGAGTTCGCCCGAGGTGAACTGCTTGCCCGTGTACTGCCTCGCCCAGTTGCGGGAGGTGAATTCACGCATGAAGTCGTATTCGCCAGCTTTCAAACCCTCGAAGCGGGACGTGTCGTCGAGGTAGATCTTGAAGGTGACGCGGTCGAAATTGAACTGTCCCTTGCGCACCGGCAACTCGGCGCCCCAGTACTTCGGGTCCCGCACATAGGTGATGTCGCGCCCCAGTCCGGCGCTCGCGGGTTTGTAAGGGCCGGAGGCGATCGGCACATCGCTCGTGATCTGGTCGAAGGGCTTGCCCGCGCCCCACTTGCGGCTGAACACGGCCATGCCACCCACGACCAGCGGCAGTTCGCGGTTCGGGCTTGTAAAGTCAAAGCGCACCGTGCGGTCGTCGACGGCGACCGCACGTTGCACTTCGGCATAGATCGTGCGGAACTGGGGCGCCGCGAGATTGCTGTTGAGCGTGCTGAACGAGTGCACCACATCGGCGGCCTGCACCGGTGAACCATCGTTGAAGCGAGCCTTCGGATTCAGCCTGAACGTGGCTGACCTGCGATCGGCCGCGACCTCCACGTCGTCGGCCAGCAGCCCGTAGGCCGTGGTCGGCTCCTCGGAATTGCCGGTGAGCAGGCTCTCGAACATCAGCACGCCGAGGCCATAAGGCGGCGTACCCTTCAGCGTGAACGGGTTGAACTTGTCGAAATTGGTGGGGCGCGTGGGCGGCACCAGGCGGATCTCGCCGCCCTTGGGCGCATCCGGATTCACATAGTCGAAGTGAGTGAACCCCGCCGGGTACTTGACGTCGCCGAACTGCGCATAGGCATGGGCGGCCCACGAGGGAGCCGCCAAGAGAGCCAACACACAGAGCAGCCAACCTCGCATGCGAGAATTCTGCCCAAGATTTCAACGAGGCAACAACCATGGGCTTTCTCTCTGGCAAAAAACTCCTGATCACCGGCGTGCTGAGCAATCGCTCCATTGCCTACGGCATCGCCCGGGCATGCCACGCGCAGGGGGCTGAACTTGCATTCAGCTATGTCGGCGAGCGTTTCAAGGACCGAATCACCGAATTCGCTGCCGACTTCGATTCGAAGCTCATCTTCGATTGCGACGTGGGCGACGACGCGCAGATCGACAAGCTCTTCTCGGACCTGTCGCAAACCTGGCCCAAGTTCGACGGCTTCGTGCACAGCATCGGCTTTGCGCCGCGCGAAGCGATTGCCGGCGACTTCCTCGAAGGGCTTTCGCGCGAGGGATTCAAGATCGCGCACGACATCAGTGCGTACAGCTTCCCGGCGATGGCCAAGGCTGCTCTTCCCTACCTCAACGACAAGTCGGCGCTGCTGACCCTCACCTACCTGGGCTCGATACGTGCCCTGCCCAACTACAACACGATGGGACTGGCCAAGGCAAGCCTGGAAGCTTCGGTGCGCTACCTGGCCGAATCGCTTGGCCCCAGGGGCATGCGCGTCAACGGCATCAGTGCGGGTCCGATCAAGACGCTGGCGGCCAGCGGCATCAAGGACTTCGGCAAGATGCTGTCGGGGGTGGCCAGGACGGCGCCCGTGCGCCGCAACGTGACGATCGACGAAGTCGGCAACGTGGCGGCTTTCCTGTTGAGCGACCTGGCCAGCGGCGTGAGCGCGGAGATCACGTATGTCGACGGCGGCTTCAGCCAGGTCGTGGGCGGCCTCACGGAACCGGCCGCCTGATTTTCAAGTCATCACGACAAGAGCCTGCAGCGCCCGCCAATGGGCGCCAGTGGCCATCGGATTCAAGGGAAATATGTTGAAACGGCGAAACTTCCTCGCCTTGAGCGTGTTGGCGGCCTGTCTCGCTGCGCCCGCGCTCGCGGCGCCCCGCGCGCTGATGCTGGCCGACGTGTACCGGCGCGGCATGCCGCTCGAAGGCTACTGGGTCAGCGAGAAATACGACGGCGTTCGCGGCTACTGGGACGGCAAGCAGTTCTGGACCCGCAACGGTGAGCCCATCGCCGCACCGGCCTGGTTCACCGCGCCGATGCCGAGCACACCGATGGACGGCGAGCTCTGGGCGGGCCGCGGCAAGTTCAACCTGGCCGTATCGACGGTCCGCAGCCAGTCGCCCAGCGACGCGCCGTGGCGCGAGATGCACTTCATGGTGTTCGACCTGCCCATGCAGCCGGGTGATTTCGACGCGCGGCTGGTTGCGTTGAAAAAGCTGCTGCCGATCACCGCGGCGCCATGGCTGGTGCCGGTGGCCCAGCAACGCGCCACGACGCACGCCGACCTGCAAGCGCTGCTCGACAAGACCATCAAGCTCGGCGGCGAAGGGTTGATGCTGCACAAGGGCAACTCGCTCTATCGCGGCGAGCGCACCACGGACCTGCTCAAGTTCAAGCCCTTCGAGGATGCGGATGCGCGTGTGGTCGGCGTCGTGCCGGGCAAGGGCAAGCACACCGGCCGGCTCGGCGCCTTGGTGGTCGAAACGCCCGAAGGCCAGCGTTTCAAGCTGGGCAGCGGATTCACCGATGCCGAGCGCGAAGATCCACCGGCGATCGGCGCCTGGGTCACCTACCGCTACAACGGCAAGAACCCCAGCGGATTGCCGAGGTTCGCGCGGTTCATGCGCGTGCGCGCGGACGTGCCGAAGTAGCTGGCGCGTCCGTTCAGACAGGCCACCCCTGCGGCACGTCGGCACGGTGCCGCAACGGCGCCAACCAGGTGACCGCGGCGGCATTGAAGGCGGCGGCGTTCTCGATGTTGCTCAGATGCCCCGCGTCGGGCAGCACCGTCACCGGCGCGCCGCCCAGCTTGGCCGCCATTTCGTGGTGCATGGCCGGGGGTGTCAGCGGGTCGTCGGCGCCCACGATGAAATGGGCCGGCGCCTTGATCTGCGAGATGTCGCCCAGGTCCACCTGCGCCACCGTAGCTTCCAGCGACTTGATGTAGGAGTGCTTGTGCAGCGCCGCGATGCTTTCGACAAGGCGTTGCACTTGTTCAGGCGTGGCCTTCGGGCCGGCCAGCGAGCGGGCCACCGGCCCTGCGATGTCGCTCGGCTCCTTGCCGGCGAGCAGCGGCGCACGCCGGCTGTCCACGAAGCCCTGGCGCTGCTCGGGCGTGAAGGCGCTGAAGCCTTCGTGGGTGTCGACCAGCGTCAGCGTTGCAATGCGATCGGGATGCAGCAAGGCGGTTCGCATGGCGATGCGCCCGCCCATGGACAAGCCCACCAGGTGCGCTTGCCGCACCCGGAAGTGGTCGAGCACGCGTATTACGTCGGCAACGAAATCGTCGAAGGCCAGCGGTCCCTCGTAGTCGTCGCTCAAGCCGTAGCCGCGCGCGTCCCAGGCGGCGAAGCTGTGGTTGCGGGCGAAGGCCTCGCACTGTGGCTGCCAGTTGGTCCGGTTACCACCGATGCCATGCAGGCACAGTACCAGGGGGCCCTGCCCCGCAACGTCGAGCGCCAGCCGGGGCGCACCGGGAATGTGGATGGTTTTGTTCATGTCAAGGTCGTCAGCGCCCGAGGTAGGCCTCTTTGATTCGGGGGTCGTCGGCCAGCTGGTCGCTCGGGCCGTGGGTGGCCACGCGGCCGTTCTCGATCACGTAGGCGTAGTCGGCCACGGCCAGGGTCTTGCGCACGTCCTGCTCGGACAGCAGCAGGGTCAGGCCCTCGTTGCGCAGGCGCGCCACCAGTTCGAAGATCTGCTTGGCCACCAGCGGGGCCAGGCCCAGCGTGGGTTCGTCGAGCAGCATCAGTTGCGGCTCGGCCATCAGGCCGCGGCCGATGGCCAGCATCTGCTGCTCGCCGCCCGACAACGTCGCAGCGGCCTGCGCCTCGCGCTGCTGCAGCTTGGGAAAGATGTGATACACCCGCTCCATGTTCTGGCGCCAGCGCGCGCGGGTGCGCGGGTTGATGCCGCCCAAGCGCAGGTTCTCGCGCACGCTCAGGCTCGGGAAGACCATGCGGCCTTCCGGCACCAATACCATGCCCTGCACCACGCGCTCGTGGCTTTCGCGGTGCGAGATGTCCGCGCCGTTCAGGCGGAGCTGGCCGCGCTGCAACGGCAGCAGGCCCGCCAGGGTCTTCATGAGCGTGGTCTTGCCCGCGCCATTGGCCCCGAGCAGAGCTGTCACGCCGCCCTTCCCGACCCCCAGCGAAAGGCCATGCAGCACCTCCGAGGCGCCATAGCCCGCCGCGACGTTGCTCACCTCCAGCATGGTGGTGTTCCGCATCATTCGCCTTCTCCGAAATACACCGCCAGCACCTTGGGGTTGGCGCCAATCTCCTCGGGCGTGCCCTGGGCGATCAATTCGCCGTGGTCCAGGACCACGATGTGGTCGCTCAACTCCATGAGGGCGCGCATGACGTGCTCGATCACGACCAGCGTGAGTCCGCGCTCGGCATGCAGGCGGCGCAGGGTCTGCAGCATCTGGCCCACCTCGGTGGGGGTCAGGCCGGCCATGACTTCGTCGAGCAGCACCAGGTCGGCGCCGGTGGCGATGGCACGCGCGATCTCCAGCCGCTTCTGCCCAGACAGCGTGAGCGTGGAGGCCAACTGGCGGGCCATGGGCGCCAGGCCCACGTCTTCGAGGATCCGCAGGTTGGCCTGGTCGGCCTCGGCCGCGTGGCGCATGGCGGCCTTGCCAAACAGCGCCGCGGTGCGCAGGTTCTCCAGCACCGTCAGGCCGCCGAAGGGCTTGACGATCTGGAAGGTGCGCGCCACGCCGAGACGGCATACCTGATCGGGGCGCTGGCCGGCGAGCGAACGGCCGTCGAACAGCACGTCGCCGCTGGTGGGCGGGATGTTGCCCGCGATCAGCGCGAACAGCGTGGTCTTGCCGGCGCCGTTGGCGCCCATGACACCCACGATCTGGCCGCGCTGAACTTCAAAGGACACATCGTTGACGGCCAGCAAGCCGCCGAAGCGCCGGCCCAGGTTGCGCACGGAAAGCAGGCTCATGGAGACACCTTCAGCCGGGCCGCAGTCGACGCCTTGCCGCGGCGCTCCACCAGCAGCCCCCACAAGCCATTCGGGACGAGCAGCACGAACACCACCAGGATCAGGCCCAGAATGATCATGTAGAGCAGCGGCGCTTGCGCCCACAGCAGTTCGGACAGCAAGGCGAGAAACACCACGCCCAGCAGCGGGCCTTTTTCGTCATCGCCGCCGCCCAGCAATGCCATGGCGATCACGGTCACGGAAATCATGGGATCGAACACCTGACCCGGCACGAAATAGGTGGAACGCAGCGCCATCACGCCGCCCACCATCCCCGGAATCAGCGCCGACAGAACGAAGGCGGCCAGCTTGAAGCGCGCCACCGGGACGCCCAGCGTTTCCGCGGCTTCCTCGTTCTCGCGCAGCGAGCGCAGGCCGTGGCCAAAGCGCGAACGGCTCACGCAGGCCAGCAGCACAACGGCCGCCGCGGCCAACGCCAGCATCAGCAGGTAGATCACCCACAGATCCGGCGCACCGAACAGGATGCGGCTGGCAATGCCGGCTGCGGACTCGTAGGTCATGATGCTGTACTTGACCAACTCAGCCAGGCCGAAGGTCAAGATCACGAAATAGGGCCCCCGCACCCGCATGACCGGCAGCCCCACCAGGAAGGCAAACGCCGCTGCGAGGAGCCCGCCCAGCGGGATGGCGATCCACAGCGGCAATGCCTGCCAGGTGACGACCACGAAATAGGCACCCAGGCCATAGAAGACCACCAGGCCGAGCGATACGTAGCCCGTGAGCTGCGACAGCACGCACCAGCTTTGCGTGAGCGCGACCCACATCAGCACAGTGAGGCCCACGCCGACCAGGTAGTCGTTGCCAACCCAGGGCAGCGCGCCAAGCGCCAGCAACGCCGCGACGAACGCGAGCACGGATTTGTTGTTGCCAAGGTTCATGCGCTTATCTCCGTGCCACCGCAGAGCGGCTCAGCAAGCCGTTGGGGAACAGCACCAGCACCAGCACGAACACCCCGTACAGCAGCACGGAGCGGAAGGTGGCCGAGGTCAGGGCGACGCCATAGGTCTCGATGACGCCAAGCAGCAGCGCCGCCGCCAGCCCCGCCATGAGGTTGCCGAGGCCGCCCATGATGATCACGATGAAGCCCGCGATGGTCAGCGGAAAACCCACGAAGGGCGAAAACTGCTCCAGCATGGATATCAGCGCGCCCGCAAGCGCCGCGCTGCCGAAGCCGAGCGCGAAGCTCAGCCACTGCACGCGGTTGACGTCCACACCCACCACATAGGCCGCCTCGCGCCGCTCAATCAATGCACGCATGGCCAGCCCGGTCACGCTGCGGCGAAGGAACAGCGCCACCGCCAGGCAGGCGCCGCCAGCCACGGCCAGCGCCAGCAGCCGGTTGCCCGTCATGGAGACATTGCCCACGTGCAGGACCTGGTCGAGGTAGCTGTAGGCCTGCGAGTTGGGCGAGAAGGCCAGCGCCATGATGTTCTGGATGACGATGGACAGCCCGAAGAACAGCAGCAGCGAGTTGCCTTCCATGCGGTTGCCGCCGCCGTTGCGCTGGCTCGACAGCAGGCGCTTGAAGAAGGTCCGGTACATCAGATAGCCCAGGCCCGCGCCGCCCAGCGCGACCAGCGGCATGGCGTACAGCGGCGCGATACCGAGCGCGCTGTAGGCCACGAAAGCCGCGTAGGCGCCGAGCATCACGATGTCGCCGTGTGCCACGTTGAGCATGCGCATGGTGCCGTAGACCAGATTCAGGCCCAGGGCCACCAGTCCGTAGAGGGAGCCCGCCAGCAGCGCCGCGAACAGCAACTGCCCGGACAGCAGGATGTCGATGAATGACATGTGCGCAGTTGCCGTTCCGACTTACCAGGCCTTCTTGGTCTGCAGCGGACCGGTGGCCATGGATTGCGGCCACACGAGCTGCATCTTTCCCTTCTGGTACTGCACGAAGGCGGTCGGGGTGATGGCGTTCTCGACGCCGTTGAAGCGCACCGGGCCGTTGATGGTCTGGAAGGTGTCCGTGCTGATCTGCTCCCGGATCCTGGCCTTGTCCAGGCCGTTCTTGGCCACGGCGGTTTCCAGGATTTCCAGCGACATCCAGGCCAGCGAGGAGTTCAGGTAGTCGGGCTCTTCGCCGAACTTCTTGACGTAGGCGTCGTAGAAGGCCTGCGAGCCTTTCCACTCGGCCTTGGGCGCCCAGTGGGCGATGGTGATTACGCCTTCGGTGGAGCTGGCGCCCACGGCCTTGGGGAAGAAGGCATCGCTGGGCCCGACGGCCACGAACTGGTAGGGGCTGGCGATGCCCAGTTCCTTGGCCTGCTTGGCATAGAGCACCGAGTCGCCCGGGTAGGCGAGCGCGATCACGGCATCGGGGTTGAGTTGCTTGACCTGGGTCAGCGTGGAGGTCATGTCCTTGATGTCCGGCGGATAGTCGGTGGACAGCTTGACCTCGATGCCGGCCTTCTTGAGCTCGGGTTCCAGGAAGGTCTTGATTTCCTTGGTGAAGGGCAGCACGTTCGCCAGCACCGCCACGCTCTTGACGTTCTGGGCCTTGAGCATGGCAGCCAGTTCGCTGCCCAGCCGGTCAGGAATGGCCGAGGTCGGGAACCAGATGTAGCCCGGCTTGACCTGCCGCAGCGCCACCGAGGCAGCGGTGTTGCCCACCATCGGGAACTTGTATTTCTCCAGCACCGGCGCAATGGAGATGTGGAATGGCGTGCCCCACGGCGCGAGCAGCAGGTCCACCTTGTCGTCGGTAATGAGCTTCTCGTAGATGCGAACGGCCTGGTCGGGACGGGACTGGTCGTCGTAGGTGACGAATTCAACCTTGCGCATGACCCCGCCGACGTTCAGGCCACCGCGCGCGTTGACCTGTTCGCGCCACAGCTCGTAGGTGTTGAGCTGCGAAGGCGTGGCATTGGCCAGCATGCCAGTGCGTGCCATCGAGAAGCCGAGGCGGACGGCGGGCGCGCCCTGCGCCAGGGCGCCGGCGGCCATGCTGCTCAACAGCACGCCGGCAATTGCGGTGGAGACGGCGCGGCGCGTGAGATGGAACAGGTTCATGGTATGTCTCATTGAGGTGGGTTTTGTTGGTCGAATCTGCCGGTGCGGCGCATCCAGGTGGCCGCCCTTTCGGGCCAGCCGTCTGCCTCTTCCACACCGCACGCCAGGCTGGCGTCGAAGTGGTCGCAGTTCTTGAGCACCATGCGCTCGACGGCAACGCCTCGCCGCTCCAGTTCATGGCACATCTCCTGCGCCTGGCTGACCAGGTGCGGGAAGTCTTTCTCGCCGTGGGCGATGAAGAAGGACGGGCAAGCCGCGGGCGTCAACACCCGCACCGGCGATGCCTCGTGCTCCGCCGCGCCGTCGTCGGCCGGCCCCAGGAAGCGCGGCCGGATGCTCAGGCCGCTTCCCGCGCCGAAGCGGTACACGCCGGAAACCGGCAGACATCCCTGCAGCACCTGCGGCGGCAGTTGGCGCGCCGTCCGCCAACCCTGCGTGACGGCCAGCAGCGCCGCCAGGTGCCCTCCTGCCGAATGGCCGCCGACGAACAACCGCTGCGGGTCGCCGCCATGGGGGCCGATGTTCGCGGCGACCCACGACACGGCGTCGGCGGCGTCATCCCGGCACGCGGGAAAGACGTGCCCGGGCGCGAGCCGGTATCCGGGACACACCAGCGTGACGCCACACGCGACGAGCGCAGGGGCCATGAAGTGCATCCACTCCTTGTAGCCATTGGTCCAGCCGCCGCCGTGGAAGAACACCAGCACCTCACCCGTGGGAGTTTGCGCGGGGAAAACCGTCAGTGACTGATAGGTGTTAGCTCCGTAGGAGAACTCGAGCCCCTGTACAGCCTGGCCTTGCGCCATGACGCGTTGGTGATACGCCGCGCCAATCGGCGACATCGGCTCCTGCGGAGCGTAGTGATTCAGATCCATGTTCTCCTTCTCCCTCACGCCTGGCCGCTGGCCGACAGATGGGCGCCCAGCACCCGCTCCGACGTCAGTGGCAATGAACGCACGCGCGCGCCGCCGAGCGCATGCGACACCGCGTTGGCGATGGCCGCGGCCACGGTGTTGATACCAATCTCGCCCACGCTCTTGGCCCCGAAGGGACCGGTAGGCTCGCCCGACTCGACGATGAAGGACTGCAGCGTGGCAGGCAGCTCGGCGAAGGTCGGGATTTTGTAGTCCATCAGGCTGGGGTTGGCCAGGCGGCCGCCATCCCACACCATTTCCTCGGTCAGCGCATAACCCATGCCCTGGACGAATGCCCCCTCGATCTGGCCCTTGACCGACAGAGGGTTGATGGCACGGCCCACGTCGCACGCCGACCAGGCGCCCAGCACCTTGACCTTGCCCGTGGTCTCGTCCACTTCCACCTCGACCACCAGCGCGCCGAAGCTGAAGATCCCGATCTGCGGGAAAGGCAGGCCCAGCGCGGCGGCGCGCTTCGGGTCCAGTGTGGGCTTGTCGAAGATCCAGCTGTGCGAACCGATGATCGGCCCGCCCCTGGCCCAATGCGCCCGGCCCGAGACCTCGGCGAAGCTCACCTGGCGCTCCTCGCCTACCGGGCCCAGCCAGCCGCCCAGGCGCAGCTCGATCCGCTCGACCGACACCTCCAGCATTTCGGCTGCATGCACCTTGAGCTTCTGCACCACCTCTTCGGCGGCCTTGACCACCGAGTTGCCGGTCACGTAGGTCACGCGACTGGCGGTCGTGCCCCAGTTGTAGGGCGAGCCGTCGGTGTCGGGGCTGGCGATGGCCACCCGCTCGAACGGCACGCGCAGCGCCTCGG
Organism: Variovorax humicola; assembly: GCF_037889915.1. Lineage (NCBI taxonomy): Bacteria > Pseudomonadati > Pseudomonadota > Betaproteobacteria > Burkholderiales > Comamonadaceae > Variovorax > Variovorax humicola. The sequence goes on from NZ_JBBKZV010000007.1 coordinate 188,056, forward strand.
CGCACAACTGCACCAGCACCGTGTTGGAGCCCTGGCCGATATCCACCGCGCCGGTGTTGAGCACGATGCTGCCGTCTTCGAGCATCCGCACGATGGCGCCCGAGGCCAACAGGCCGCTGATGTGGCCCGACAGGGCCACGCCCATGCCGCGCCGACGACCGCCCACGGCGACGCCGCCGCGGGCCAGTTTCTCGCTCCAGCCCGACGCACGCTGAACAGTGTCCACGCATTCGGCCAGGCCGTTGGAGGTCAGCGCCTGTCCGCCGAACCAGGTGTCCGTCGGCGCGAGCATGTTGTGCCGGCGGAAGGCCACGGGGTCCATGCCGGCAAGCCGGGCCAGTTCATCGAGCTGCTGCTCGGACGCGAACGTGACCTGCGGCACGCCGAAGCCGCGCATGGCACCGAAGCGCAACTTGTTGGTGTAGACCACGCGGCCATGCGCGCGCACGTTGGGAATGCGATACGGCCCGCAATTCATGAGCAGCGCGTAGCCCAGCACGCCCGGGCTGTCATCGCCATAGGCACCGCCGTCGAGCACCAGCTCCACCTCTCGCGCCACCAGCGTGCCGTCGCGCCGGGCGCCGGTGCGCATGCGGATGTGGAAGGGATGGCGGGCACGGACCGATTCGAAATCCTCCTCGCGGCTGAGGATGATCTTGACCGGCCTCTTCGCCTTGAGCGCCAGCAGCACCGTGACCGGCTGCACGTGGGCTTCCATCTTGTTGCCGAAGCCCGCGCCGATGCGCGGCGTGAGGCATCGGAGCCGCGTCATCGGCAGCCCCAGGCTCTCGCAAACGCTGGCCTGCACCCGGAACACGGATTGGTTGGCCGACCACAGCGTGACGCGGCCGGCCGCGTCGACTTCGGCCAGCGCGCCGCAAGGCTCCATGGACAGGTGGGCCTGCGCCTGCGTCTGGAAGGTGTTCTCGACCACGAAGTCGCACCCCGCCCAGGCCGCGTCGGCATCGCCCTGGCTCAGCTCGGTACGCGAGCACAGATTGCCCGAGGTACCTGCGTCGAAATGGGTGACGTAGCTGGCGGTGTTCTCGTGCACCAGCGCCGAGGCGGGCTCCAGCGCCGTCAGTGGATCGAGCACCGGAGGCAGGCTCTTGTAGTCGACGCGGATCAGGCGCGTGGCCTGCCGCGCGATGGCTTCGGTGTCGGCCGCGACGGCAGCAACGATCTCGCCCACGTAGCGCACCTTGCCCTTCGCCATGGCAGGCTCATCCTTGATGAAGGCGCCCATCCGGTGATCGGCGGATATGTCGTCGCCGGTAACGATGGCGCGCACGCCCGGCAGCGCGAGCGCCTCGCTGATGTCGTACGACACGATGCGCGCATGCGCATGCGGGCTTTGCAGGATCGCGCCGTGCAGCATGCCGGGGCGCGCGAGGTCGGCGATGTACTGGGCGGATCCGTCGAGCTTCTCGGCGCTTTCGCCCTGCGGCAACGAAAGGCCGACGGCGGAAAAGTCCCAGGCGGCAGCGGCTTTCATTGGGAGCCTCCCGCGGACTTCAGTGCCGCAGCCGCGGCCCGGATGGCGCTGATGATGGAGGCGTAGCCCGTGCAGCGGCAAAGATTGCCCGACAGGTTGGCGCGCACGTCCTGATCGGTAGGATCGGGTGTACCGCGCAGCAGCGAATAGGCGCTGATCAGCATGCCCGGCGTGCAGAAGCCGCACTGGAAACCGCCCTCGTGGGCAAAGGCATGCTGCAAGGCGTTCATGACCGGGTCTTCGCGCAGGCCTTCGAGCGTGGTGATCTCGCTGGAGCCGCAGTTCTGCGTGAGCGTCAGGCAGGCGCGCGCAGTCTTGCCGTCGACCATGACGGTGCAGCCGCCGCACACGCCCTGGTTGCAGCCGCGCTTGGCGGCAGTGAGGCCAAGGTCCGAACGCAGCGTGCTCAGCAGCGTATCGGTCAGTGCGGCCTGGGCCACCACCTCGGTCCGGTTGACCTTGAGCGTCACCGCCTGGGCGGCGACCGATGTCAATGTGGCTTGCATCACTTGGCTCCCGAATCGTTTTGAACAGTCTTCACCGCCGTCGCCAGCATGCGAGGGATCAGCAGGCGGCGGTAGTCGGCGCTGCCTCGGACGTCGTCGAGCGGGTCGGCGAGTTCCTGCAGCTGCGCGCCGGCATCGGCCAGCGCGGCGTCGCTGCGGTCACGCGACAGCAGTTCGTCCACCGCATCGCTGTGCAGCGGGCACGGGCCACAGCCGCCGACAGCCACGCGCCAACCACCTGCCCCATTGACGGCCGCCGCGACGGACGCGGTGGCGTAGTCGCCGACCACGCGCGCATGCTTGAGGTAGTAGCCGGTGCCGCCAGCCGGCCTCGGCAGCAACACGGCGCAGACAATTTCGCCGGGCTCCAGCGCAGTGGTGTACCAATCCAGGAAGAAGTCTTCCGCGCGCAGTGTGCGGCGGCCGCCGACGCCCGCCACCTCGACCTCCGCACCCGCCGCCACCAGGGCGGGCGGATAGTCCAGCCCTGGATCCGCGAAAGAGATGGAGCCACCGATGGTGCCCATGTTGCGCACCGTGGCATTGGCGATCTGCGAGGCCGCGTGCGGCACCACGCGCGATGCACCCAAGGGCAGCTCACAAGCAGCGGTTTCGCGATGGCGCGTGAAGGCGCCTATGCGGATGCGGCCATCCGCCAGGACGGCGATGCCGCGAATCTCTGGAATATCCGCCAGGCTGACCAGCATCTGCGGCTCCAGCACGCGCGCGTTGATCATGGCCACCAGCGTGGCCCCGCCCGAGATCGGCTTGGCGTCCGGCTCGTCGGCCAGCAGCCTGACCGCCTCTTCCACGCTCGTGGGGCGCCACAGTCCCGTCGAGTTGCTCATGATGCTCTCCTCAGCAGGCTCAGGAAGCGGCCGGGCTGCGGCCCAGCAGCCAGTCCAGCAGGCGGCGCCACCAGGGCCGTTGGGCGGCGGCCGCGACCGATGGCATCGCGGCTACCTGCGCGGGAGCAACTGCTGGGGCGGCCATGGGTGCAACTGCGGGCTCGATTGCAGGCGAGGCTGGGACCGAATCCACGGATGCGCCCGAGCCTGCAGTCACGGCTGCCGGCGCAGCGGCCGCGGGCTGCAGCGACTCCAGCCGCTTGCGCAGATTCGCCGCGAACTCGTCGCCCATGCTCTGCGCCTTCTTCTTCATCATGCCCAGCGCAAACCGCCCCAGGCGCCCGGTCAGGTTCACTTCGGAGCGGTAGCACACCACCGAACCTTCAGGGCCCGGCGTCAGCGTCACCACGCTGTCGGCCTGCAGCGAGCTGGCGCGGCCACCCTCCTCGCCCCGGGTCACCGACCAGATGTTGTTCTCGTCCCGGCGCGTGATCTCGACCTGCAATTCGAACTGCGCGCGGATGCCCGCCATTGCAATCACGACGACGGCGCGGTAGCGGTCATCATCCAGTCGTTCGAGCGCCTCGCAGCCGGGCAGGCATGACGCCATCAGGCTGGCGTCGAGCAGATGGACCATCAGCGCATCGGGCGCCGCGGCGACGGGGAACTGGCCTTCGATCAGCATGGTCTTGTACGGTCTTCAGCGTGGAATGCGGGCAACGATCATCTTGGGATCGACAGGGCGACCGTCCTTCACCACAACGTTTCCGTCCAGGGCAATCGTGCAGTCGCGCATGGGGAGGTCGTAGTGACCACGGGTCACGCGCTTGCCTCCGCCCTGGCTGTTGGGTCCGGTGGAGAAAAGGAAGTTGCCTGGAAAACTCCGCACCGCTGCGCGATTGTGCTCGGGTGCGTCGCCGAACAGTGCAATGGAGTCCCACCTGCATTGCGGGTTCAGGCCCCAGCCCAGGTGGGAAATGGCAAAGGGGTCGCGATCGTCGGGTCCGGTCTTGCCTTCGCTGAGCCAGTCACGCATCAGCATGGCATCCAGCCCGCCCTTGATGCTGGTGATGTGGCCGCCTTCGATCTCGAGATCGATCCGATCCTGCACGTAGCGGCAGTAAGGCAGCACCACGATGTCGCCGGGCTGCACCACTACACGGCCGCGCGCACTGCCCTCGTTGGGAAAGGTGTGCAGCAAGCCGACGCCCCAGTGGTCGAAGCGGCCCGGCTCGTCGGCCATGCCGTACTGGCTCATCACCGGGTACTCGCCGCACTCGTAGGTGAGGTCGGTGCCGGCCTCGCTGGTGACACGCACCTGCCGGGTCTTCTCGTAAAGGGCGTGCGCATGCAGCACGGCTTCTTTCAGGCCCGGGGGCGATTGCAGTTGCTCCAGGTCGTCCGGGCAGTCGATGATCATCTGGACGCGCACGCCGTTGTTCATGACCTGCTTGAGCCACTTGGCGAACAGCGGCACGTGGAAGATCAGCACCATGTCGCAGGCCATCAGCGCCTCCAGCGTGCCCTTGCACTCGCCGATGGTGGGCACGCCCACCTTGGTCCAGCCGGGGATCATGTTGACCCGCATCTCGTAGATGTTGATGCCCAGCTCATCGGCCGCGGCAAACGCGCCCTGGATGTACTCGGGCCGCGTCCCCAGGTCGCTCACGATGGCAACCGTCTGGCCGCGCGACAACTTGCACAGCTCGAACTGCTTCTTGAACAGCCCGGGCAGCTTTGCCGGATTGGTCTCTTGGCTACGGATTGCCGAGTGCATGAGGACTCCTTTTCAACAGGTGGGTAGACGTTGCGTTGCGGCATTTTTCGCCGTCGCCGCATTCGATTGATTAAAGAATACCATTCATTTTACAAAGATGCTTTAGGTCTAAACCAAAATAGGGTATTCACCTATGAAACCACCCTGAAACCACTCAGCTTCGCGGTCGAAGACGCAGGGATTTGATTCAGATGTAAACTGAAAGGTGATTGTTTTTCAGTTCCTGAAGATCGCTCGCAATCGACCCTCCAAGACAACCTTAGAAGTACATGGCACAAACAAAAAAAGTCGAGGTCAAGGCAGCCATCCTGGCGGCCGCTTTTGAGCTGTTCCGTGACAAGGGTTATGCGGACACGTCGATCCCTGCGATTGCCAAGGCCGCCGGAACGTCCACCGCCAACGTCTACGTCTACTTCAACTCGAAGCTGGACATCCTGTTCACGCTCTACGGCCCGTGGCTTCAGGTCAGGCTGGACCGCCTCGACCGTTCCCTGCACCGCATCAGGTCTCCGCAGAAGCGGCTTGAAAAGCTGTTGCTGGGCCTGTGGCACGACTTGCCGTACGAGGACAACGGCTTCTCCAGCAATCTGGTGCAGGCGCTCGCGTCGACGTCGAAGAACGACTATGACCCTTCCTTGCGCAAGCAATTCCAGGATCGCGTCGCGCGCTGGCTGACGGACATGCTTCCCAACCTGCAGCAAAACGCGGACACGCTGGCCGGCATCCTGCTGATGGCCTTCGACGGGTTTGCAATCAACGCGCGCTTGTCGCACGGGATGAACTTCAACCCCAGCATGGCACGCGTGACAAGCGACCTGCTCGCAGCTCCCGAACCCCCGACAACCAACCGCTAGGGTTTCAGGCCCCGCTTCAACTTCGATTCGATGTCGTCGAGTACCGGAAGCAGGTCGGCGACCGAATCGATGACGTAGTGCGCGCCCGCGGCCCTGAGCCTTGCCGTGGCGGCCTGCCGCAACATATCTTGTCGGGCCGCATCGAGCCCTCGCCACTCCGCCAGCGACAGACCCATTTCGTTGCCGCTGACCGCCAGCCCCACGGTCCAGGTGCCGGCGTTCACGCCTTCCTCGATGCCGTCGCCGGTGTCGTCGACCTTCACCACGCTCGACGGCGGCCACACGCCGATGTCGGCGAAGGTGCGGTACATCCCCAGCGGCGACGGCCGGCCGGCAGCCAGGTCGCCTGCGCACACCATGTTGTCGGGCGCATAGCCACCCGCCGCCGCGATCGGCGTGACCGTGGCCATGATTTCGCGGTTGCATCCGTGGTCGAACCCATTTTCAGGCCCCGCGCGCGGACCGCATTCACCGTATCGACCGCGCCTGGAATGAAGTCCGCGTACTCGGCGGCCGCCGCGGCGCTCATCGGCGTGAAGATGTCGTAGAGATGGTCCACATCCGCATCGGCAAAAGCCTTGCCGTGCACCCTCTCCCATTGCGCAGCGATGCGAGGCAACGTGCCGACCGCCTTGATGTGGTCCCACTTCGCCATGCCCATCGGGCCGCGTGCTTCAGCGATCGTCAGCTCAATGCCGAACTTCTCGAACAAACGCACGAAGGCGCCCATCGGCGCGCACGAGCCGAAGTCGATGATGGTCCCGGCCCAGTCGAAGACGACGGCACTGAGTGCGGTGGATTGGATGGATGGCATGTCTACTGGCTTTCCTGGAAGGGAATGGCTACCAGCCCGCGAACACATCTTCGGCAATGCCGAAGGCCGTGCTCGCGCCGGTGCCACTGGTGACGATGACCACGCGCGTGGCGTCGTCGGGCTTGTCGATGAGGCAATCGGCGGTGTCCGACGAGGGATAGGTGCCGACCCAGCGTTCAGTGACCCTGGCCTGCTTTAGGCGCAATGTTTCGTGCATGTGTCCGATGATCAACTCGTCCACACGCTGGTCGGCAAAGGGCTCCGGTGTGGCGGCGTAATGATGGGAGTCGCCGACCACCAGCGAGCCGTCCGCGCTTTGCACCACGATCAGGTGGATGCCGTTGGCCAGCGACTCGACCGCCTCGCGCCGGATCTGTTCCAGCAGCGGCGCGGCGGCCGGCAACTTGCTGTAGCCGTGGTAGCGCACCAGGCTCAGGTCGCTCATCACCGAGCCAGGCAGCTTGAAGCCTGGCTCCGGTTGCACCCGCAGCATGTGCAACTGGCACAGGCGCAGCCGATGCGGCGTCAGGCGCTCGGCAAACAGGCCGTTCAGGTCGGTGTTGGTGCAGACCGCGACGCGCGTCGCATGCAGCACGCCGCGGGATGTGCGCACACGCGGCGTCGCGAGTGGAAGCCTGAGCGATGGCGTTGTCATTGGCGGACATCGAAACGCTGTTTGCCCGCCACGGCGCCGCGCAGTACAGCGGCGAACCGGTCACGCAGCTCGCCCATGCCTTGCAAACCGCCTGGCTGGCGGAACAGGCGGATGCCGACGATCAACTGGTCACCGCGGCCTTGCTGCACGACCTCGGCCACCTCCTCAACGACCAGGGCGAATCGCCAACGCTGCGCGGCCTCGACGACCTGCACCCGTATTTCGCCCTGCCCTTCCTGCGCGGCGTCTTCAGCGAGCGCGTGCTCGGCGCCATCCAGTGGCACGTCGACGCCAAGCGCTACCTGTGCGCGACGCGGCCCGCGTATTGGCAAGCCCTGTCCGCCGACTCCCAACGCAGCCTCGAACTGCAGGGCGGCATCTTCTCCCCCGAACAGGCCAGCGACTTCATCGCGCTGGCACACGCAAGCGAGGCCGTACAGGTTCGCCTGTGGGACGACAAGGCCAAATCACCGGACCTCGCCACCCCACCGCTCGCACACTACCTGCAGCGCGCGCAGCGCTGCATGCGGGTCGACTATGCGCTGCGCACGCAGTCCGCGTAATACCGCTTCCTGCCCGTCTCGTCGACCCTGGCAACCAGCCCGTGGATGTCGGTCTCGAAGCCGGGGCATTCGGTATTGAACTCGCGCGCGAACTTCAGGTAGTCGACGATCTTCTTGTTGAACACTTCGCCCGGTATCAGCAACGGAATGCCCGGCGGGTAAGGCGTGATCAGGCTCGTGGTGATGCGGCCTTCGAGATGGTCGATCTCGACGCGCTCGGTCTTGCGGTGCGCGATGTGCGCGTAGGCGTCGCTGGGCTTCATCGCCGGCGTCAGGTCGCTCAGGTACATCTCGGTAGTCAGCCTCGCCACGTCGTAGCGCGCATACAGCCGGTGGATATGCAGGCACAGGTCGCGCAGCCCGAGGCGCTCGTAACCCGGATGCTGTGCGCAGAACTCCGGCAGGATGCGCCACATCGGCTGGTTGCGCGCATAGTCGTCCTTGAACTGCTGCAGTGCCGTCAACAGCGTGTTCCAGCGGCCCTTGGTGATGCCGATGGTGAACATGATGAAGAAGCTGTAGAGCCCGGTCTTCTCCACGATCACGCCATGCTCCGCCAGGAACTTGGTCACCACGCTGGCCGGAATGCCGGTCTCGGCGAACTTGCCTTGCAGGTCGAGGCCCGGCGTGACGATGGTCGACTTGATCGGGTCGAGCATGTTGAAGCCATCGGCCAGCTTGCCGAAGCCGTGCCAGTTGCGGGCGGTGCTCTTGGTCTTCTTGTCGCTGCTGCCCTCGCCCTTCATCACCCAGTCCTCGGCGCGGCCGATACCTTCGTCGACGAGCTTCTCGGGGCCCCAGACCTTGAACCACCATTCGTCCTTGCCGAACTCTTCCTCGACCTTGCGCATGGCACGGCGGAAATCGAGCGCTTCGAGGATCGACTCTTCCACGAGTGCGGTGCCGCCGGGCGGCTCCATCATGGCGGCGGCCACGTCGCAGCTCGCGATGATCGCGTACTGCGGGCTGGTCGACGAGTGCATCAGGTAGGCCTCGTTGAACAGGTCGCGGTCGAGCGCACGGTTCTGCGAGTCCTGCACCAGCACGTGGCTGGCCTGGCTGATGCCGGCCAGCAGCTTGTGCGTGGATTGCGTGGCAAACACCAGCGACTCCTTCGGCCGCACCCGGCGCTTGCCCATCGCGTGGTAGGCGCCATAGAACGGGTGGAAGGCCGCGTGCGGTAGCCAGGCCTCGTCGAAGTGCAGCGTGTCGACGTAGCCGTCGAGCATGGTCTTGATGGTCTCGGTGTTGTAGATCACGCCGTCGTACGTCGACTGCGTGAGCGTCATCACGCGCGGCTTGACCTTGTCGGCGTCGATACCCGCGAGCAACGGGTTGGCCTTGATCTTGGCCTTGATCGCGCTCTGCTCGAACTCGCTCTTGGGGATCGGGCCGATGATGCCGAAGTGGTTGCGCGTGGGCTTCATGAAGACGGGAATCGCACCCGTCATGATGATCGCGTGCAGGATCGACTTGTGGCAGTTGCGGTCCACCACCACCACGTCGTCCGGAGCGACCGTGTGATGCCACACCATCTTGTTGCTGGTGCTGGTGCCGTTGGTCACGAAGAAACAATGGTCGGCATTGAAGATGCGCGCCGCGTTGCGCTCGCTGGCCGCGACCGGGCCGGTGTGGTCGAGCAATTGGCCGAGTTCTTCCACCGCGTTGCAGACGTCGGCGCGCAGCATGTTCTCGCCGAAGAACTGGTGGAACATCTGGCCGACCGGGCTTTTCAGGAAGGCCACGCCGCCCGAGTGGCCGGGGCAGTGCCAGGAATACGAGCCGTCTTCCGCATAGTCGATCAGCGCCTTGAAGAATGGCGGCTGCACGCCCTCGAGATAGCTCTTGGCCTCGCGGATGATGTGGCGCGCCACGAACTCCGGCGTGTCCTCGAACATGTGGATGAAGCCATGCAGCTCGCGCAGGATGTCGTTAGGCAGGTGGCGCGAGGTTCTGGTCTCGCCATAGATGTAGATCGGCACCTCGGCGTTCTTGCGGCGCACCTGCTCGATGAAGCTGCGCAGGTTGAGCACGGCGGGGTCGAGGTCCGGACCTGGTGTGAACTCTTCGTCGTCGATCGACAGGATGAACGCGCTGGCGCGGCTCTGTTGCTGGGCGAACTGGCTCAGGTCGCCGTAGCTGGTCACGCCCAGCACTTCGAAGCCCTCGCTTTCGATGGCCTGTGCGAGCGCGCGGATGCCAAGCCCCGAGGTGTTCTCGGCGCGGAAGTCCTCGTCGATGATGACGATGGGAAAGCGGAATTTCATGGGCGTGCCCGGATGGGGAAAAGAGGCGCGAAGTGTAAGGAATTCGGATGGCAGCTGTCTGACCGTATGTCAGAGAATGCAGCCGAAGTCACAAGCAGGAGTTTTTTCATGGAGCATTCCACCGTCTGGTGGTTGATCGCGGGGGCCGCCATCGTGGTGGAACTGATGTCCGGCACGGTGTACCTGCTGCTGCTCGGCGCGGGCTTTGCAGCGGCGGCAGTTTCGGCACATCTTGGCGCGGGTTTTACGACTCAGCTGGTCGTGGCCGCCGTTATCGGCGTGGGTGCGGTGCTGGTTTGGTATGTCATTCGCAAGCGCCGCCCGCCCGAGCTGCCGACGCAATCCAACCCCGACGTCAACCTCGACGTGGGCGAAAGCGTGCAGGTCGATGCCTGGAACCCCGACGGCACGGCCAGCGTGCGCTATCGGGGCGCCCAATGGACGGTCATTCATCGTCCTGGCGTGATCCCCACCGCCGGTCCGCATCGTGTGGCCGAGGTGATCGGCAGCCGACTCGTCGTCGACAGAATCTGAATCAAAGAGAACACCAAAAAGGAAACCGCAACATGGAAGTCGCAGCCGTCATCCTCGTCATCGCCATCATCTTCATCAGCCAGTCGGTCAAGTTCGTGCCACAGCAAAACGCCTGGGTGCGCGAGCGGCTGGGCAAGTACAACGGCACGATGACGCCGGGACCGAACTTCCTGATCCCCTTCATAGACCGGGTGGCCTACAAGCACAGCCTGAAGGAGATTCCGCTCGACGTGCCCAGCCAGATCTGCATCACGCGCGACAACACGCAACTGCAGGTCGACGGCATCCTCTACTTCCAGGTGACCGACCCGATGCGCGCGAGCTACGGCTCGTCCAACTACATCGTGGCAGTGACGCAGCTTGCGCAAACGTCGCTGCGCAGCGTGATCGGCAAGCTGGAACTCGACAAGACCTTCGAGGAACGCGACATCATCAATGCACAGGTGGTGGCCGCCATCGACGAGGCGGCGCTGAACTGGGGCGTGAAGGTGCTGCGCTACGAGATCAAGGACCTGACGCCGCCCAAGGAAATCCTGCAGGCGATGCAGCGCCAGATCACGGCCGAGCGCGAAAAGCGCGCGCTGATCGCCGCGTCGGAGGGCCGCCGCCAGGAACAGATCAACATCGCCACCGGCGAGCGCGAGGCCTTCATTGCCCGCTCCGAGGGCGAGAAGCAGGCGCAGATCAACAACGCCCAGGGCGAGGCGGCTGCCATCACGGCGGTGGCCGAGGCGACCGCCGGCGCCATCTCGCTCGTGGCCGCTGCCATCCGCCAGCCGGGTGGCGAGCAAGCAGTGCAACTCAAGGTGGCCGAACGCGCCGTGGACGCCTACGGCAAAGTCGCCGCGGATTCCAAGACCACGCTCATCGTGCCCAGCAACATGACCGAGACGGCCGCCTTGATCGCTTCCGCGATGCGAATGGTGCAAGCCGGAAAAACCTCGACTTCAGCGGGTTAGAATCATGGGCTTCGGAGCGGTGGATGAGTGGTTTAAGTCGCACGCCTGGAAAGCGTGTGAGGGTTAATAGCCCTCCGCGGGTTCGAATCCCGCCTGCTCCGCCACAACACAAGTAAATACGGGCCCTCGCGGCCCGTTTTGCTTTTTGTCCCAACAAAAGTTCCACACATTGGTTGCGGACTCGCGTCCCGCCAATGCGCTCAGATGCAGCGGTCGTGGCGTTTCATGCGGACGTTGCGGTGAACAAGCACATCGGGCTCCTTGAAGTCGCATTCCGAAGCGCGAACCGAAACGTGCTATCGAAGTCCCGGGATGTGTGCTTGCTACCAAGCCCGAGGGCAACCAGGAATCAGCTGGAGGGGCGCTTGCAGATCATGCGGCCGGTCTTCTTGTCCCAGTGGCATTTTTTGGAAGCAGCCGATGCGTCTGAAGGCGCCAAGACGGCAAGCCCCACGAAAGCGACGACACTTGAAAGAATCAGGTTCTTGAGGTTTTTCACGCGGGCACTTTACCGCATGCCTTGGTCGAGCCGGATGACAATGACTTTGACCTCCTCGGCTTCGTCAAGTCACGCAGACCCGGTCATACAGATTGGCTGCACCTTGATACAGATACCGTCTTCGCAGAGCCCACGGCGCGCGTACAGCGTGGGCAAAGGACTGAGGGGCGAAGCGCGGGCTTGGGAAGAACAAGATTGCCCAACTTCACGCGGGCAAAAAAGAGGCCCGCACTCAAGCGGGCCTAAGGATCTGTGGTTAGGAGACCCATGGAGAAACCACTAGCCGTGCTCACAATGAGCCCAAAAATGTGAATTTGCAAGTTCCAAATGTAAAAAAGGGGCCCGGAGGCCCCTTTTTTAACGTTCTGACGAGCAGTTCGATCAGCGCACCACGGCGATTTGCGTACGCGCGCCACCCTTGTAGGTGTACAGCGTCAGCGCACCGTTCTTGATGTCGCCCTTTTCGTCGAAAGCGATCGGGCCAGTCAGGCCGTCGTAGTGGGTCTTGCTGACCTCAGGGAGGTAGACGGCTGGGTCCGAAGACTTTGCCTTTTCCATGGCGGCAGCCAGCACTTGCACGGCGTCATAGACGTACGGTGCATAGATCTGCACTTCGACGCCGTTCTTTTCCTTGAACTTGGCCTTCCATGCGTCCAACTTGGTCTTGAAATCGCCGTCCACACCGCCGGCTTCAGCGCACACGACCATGTCTTCGCCGATGGCATCGCCAGCCAGCTTGGCCAGTTCGCCCGTGCACAGGCCGTCGCCGCCCATGAACTTGACGGTCATGCCGAGTTGCTTGACCTGCTTGAGCATCGGGCCGCCGACGGCGTCCATGCCGCCGAAGAACAGGACGTCGGGCTTGGCGCCCTTCAGCTTGGTCAGGATGGCGTTGAAGTCGGTCGACTTGTCGGTGGTGAACTCATGGCCCACGATCGTGCCGCCGGCGGCCTTGGCAGCCTTTTCGAACTCTTCGGCAACACCCTGGCCGTAGGCGGTACGGTCGTCGATCACGGCGATGTTCTTGCCCTTCAGCGTTTCGACCGCGTACTTGCCGAGCGTCCCGCCGAGTTGCGTGTCGTCAGCCACCACGCGGAACGTGGTCTTGAAGCCTTGGCGCGTGTACTTCGGGTTGGTTGCCGACGGCGAGATTTGCGGGATGCCAGCGTCGCTGTACAGCTTCGAGGCAGGGATCGTGGTGCCCGAGTTCAAGTGACCGACGATACCGTTGACCTTGCTGTCGACCAGCTTCTGGGCCACTGCGGTGCCTTGCTTCGGATCGCCGGCGTCGTCTTCGGCCAGCAGTTCGAACTTGGCAACCTTGTCACCGATCTTGATGCCCTTGGCGTTCAGGTCCTCGATGGCCATCTTCGCGCCAAGCTCGTTGTCCTTGCCCAGGTGGGCGATCGCGCCACTGGTGGGGCCGACGTGACCGATCTTGACGACCAGCGCATCAGCAGGAGGTGCAGCGGGAGCGGGTGCAGCAGTGGTCGCCGCCGGAGTCGCTGCGGGGGCGGCAGCTTCTTCCTTCTTGCCGCAAGCCACTAGCGTGAGAGCAGCCAGGGCGACCGCAGTCCATTTCAATTGCATGGGAACCTCCAGAACATGGATGAGTAAGAAAACATGAAAAAACCGGTCGATCGAATCGGGCTTGCCACAGAGCAAATTCCGCGCCTTACCCGCTTCGCGGCGCCCTCGCGCCTTCGACCCGGCGCGGAGTGTATCTGAATGGTTAACAGGACAGACCTGTAGTAGACCCTGTGTTTTCCGCAAGTTCCCGGGCCAAAGCTTCGACGACCAACTCACGCAAAACGCTTTCGATTTCTGCCCGCAATCGGGGCAGCATCGCGTCCAGTTGCTGTTGCACGGCCGCCGACACAGCGTCGGTCAGGCGCGCCTCCAAAGAGAGGTCGATGCGCTGCAAAACGCGGTGCAACAGCCCCTCCTCGAACCGGAAGGCTTCGTCCTCCGAGACCATGGCGGTGGGCATCAGCGCAGCGCGTTCTTCCGCCGGGCTACGGAACGCAAGTTGCGATTCGGTGACGGGGGCCGGCTCCGCTGCCGTCGTCACTTCCGGTTTGGCAACGGGCGCAACGACCTGCGCGGGTGGAAGCAGCGGCGATGGCTCGACAACGGTCGTCAGCGTAGGCACGAAGCGCGGCGGTGTTCTCGAATTGCCTGCCATCAGGCGGCACCTCCCGCGAGATCGTGGCGCTTGAGCGCGTAGCCCCGCTCCGCGTAGTGGCGCCAGCGTGCCCGGCTCATGACGCGATCGGCCTCGTCGCCAGTCACCACTTCGATCAGGCGCTCGAAGCGCTCAAAGCCGGACGGCACCGCATCGCCAAGGTTCACCATGACTTGCTGGTGCGGCAAGGCGCTCGCACCCGGAGCGGCAAGGACGACGGCCGACCGCGCCAGGATGTGCGCCTCGCTGTCGCTGCGGCAGTGACCGATGAAGTCGACCGCGGAGAACTGCCACAGCGCCGCATCGACCGCATCGAGCGTGTCGGCATCGGCCACGAGCACAACCCTCGCGCCGCCTGCAACGACCGCCTTGCGCAGCAGCCTGCATGCATGGCTCACCTTGTCGGCGGCATTGAAGTGAAAGTCGATCTCGGTCACGTGCGCAGCCTGCTTACCTGACCTTGCGCTTGCGTGGTGCGGCGGGCGCGGCAGGTGCCACGCCTGCCGGCGCGGCCCGGTTCATGAGGTAGGCCATCAGCAGGCCGACCGGGCGACCGGTCGAGCCCTTGGCCGCCCCGCTCTTCCACGCCGTGCCTGCGATGTCCAGGTGCGCCCACGGGAAATCGCCCGCGAATCGCTGCAGGAACTTGGCCGCAGTGATGGCGCCCCCGGCCCGTCCTGCGATGTTGGCCACGTCGGCGAAGTTGCTCTTCAGGCCTTCTGCATAGTCCTCGTCGAGCGGCAGGCGCCAGCAGCGATCCTGCGATTGCTCGCCGGCAGTCTCGAGCGCCGCGGCCAAGGTGTCGTCGGTGGAGAACAAGCCGCTGCGCACGCCGCCGAGCGCGACCACGCAGGCGCCGGTCAGCGTGGCAATGTCGATGACGACAGCGGGTTCGAAGCGCTTCGCGTAGCTCAGCGCGTCGCACAGGATGAGACGGCCTTCTGCGTCGGTGTTGAGCACCTCGATGGTCTGGCCGCTCATGCTGGTCACGACGTCGCCGGGCTTCAGGGCCGCACCGTCGTTCATGTTCTCGCACGACGGGATCAGGCCTACCACGTTGATGGCCGGCTTGCATTCGGCCAGCGCGCGGAACACGCCGAGCACGCTGGCCGCGCCGCACATGTCGAACTTCATTTCGTCCATTTCGGCAGCCGGCTTGAGCGAAACGCCGCCGGTGTCGAAAGTGATGCCCTTGCCGACCAGGACCACGGGCGCGTCGTCCTTGCCGGCGCCCTGGTAACGCAACACGATGAATCGAAGCGGCTCGGCGGAACCCTGCGCCACCGCGGCAAACGAGTCCATGCCGAGCTTGGCAACCTCCTTGGGACCAAGCACCTCGCACCTGATGCGCGGCAACTCGGTCAGTGCGTTCGCGGCCTCGGCGAGCAGCGTAGGCGTGCAATGGTTGGCCGGACGGTTGCCCCACTCCTTGGCGAATTCGATACCCGCCACGGTGGCCGAGGATTCGCGGAAGGCCGCATCCAGCGTTGCCGCTTCGGGCACGCCCAGCACCAGTTGCCGCACGGTTCGCGCCTCGGCCTTGGGCTTGGTCGTTGTGTAGACATACGTGGCATCGGCGGCAGCGAACATCGCCTGCCGGAGCGCTGAGGCATCGACGGACTGCGCGAACACGATCACCACGCGCTTGGGGTTGCCGGGCTTGACCGCCTGCACGCCGGCACTGACGGCGGTACGCACCGATGCCGGCGATCCGTCGCCCACCGAAACCAGCACCACGCGCGACGCCGCGACGCCCGCCGGACGGTAGAGTTGCAGCAGCTTGCCGGCCTTGGCGGGCAAGTCATCGGTTTCGCGCGCCTGTGCGAGCAGTGTTGCAATGGGGCTGGTGGCCCCGTCGTCGGATGAAGCCGAAAGCACGATCAGCGCATCGGCCTTTTCGGTTGCCGCTTGCGCAAGAGAGAGGGTCTTGAGTTGAAAGTCCATAATCCTTCTTTTCCTTGACGATGTTATTCCATTCCTCCCTACGCAAGGAGCTGTCACGCAGCTTCGGGGCCACCCTGGTGGTCCTTGTCACCATCGTGATGACGATGATGCTGATCCGCACCCTGGGCCTTGCGTCCAAGGGCAGCGTCGATCCGGCGGAAGTGTTCCTCGTGATGACCTATACGGTACTCGGCTACCTGCCGACCATCCTCAGCCTGAGCCTGTTCATCTCGATCGTCGGCACGCTGTCGCGCATGTACGGCGACAGCGAAATGATCATCTGGTTTTCGAGCGGTCGTGGCCTGGCCAACTTCGCGTGGCCGATCCTGCGCTTCGCCTGGCCGATCCTGGTGTTGATTGCCATGCTCGCATTCGTCGCCTGGCCGTGGGCCAACTCCCAGACCCAGGGCATGCGCGACCAATATGAGCGCCGCGGCGATATCGATCGCATCGCACCCGGTGAATTCCAGGAATCGTCCGGACGCAACCGGGTATTCTTCATCGACAAGGACACGGCCAACGGCACGGTCGCGTCGAACGTGTTCATCTCGTCGATCGAGCGCAATCGGCAGTTGATCACCTCGGCGCGCAACGGCCGGATCGAGACGGTCGACAACACGCGTTTCCTCATGCTGAGCAACGGCCAGCGTCTCGAACGCCCCTTCGACAAGTCGGGCTTGAAGATCAGCGAGTTCCAGACCTATGGCGCGAAGGTCGGCTCCGATGCGGCAACCTCGCCCGATGACCTGGCACCCCGCGCCCAAACCACGGTCGCGTTGCTGGCCAACGCCACGCGCATCAATCGCGCCGAGTTGTCATGGCGCCTCGGCATGTTGCTGGCCGCATGCAACTTCGTGTTGCTGGCGCTGGCAGTGGCCAGTGTGAATCCGCGGGTCGGACGCAGTGGCAACCTGTTGTTTGCGCTGTTCGCTTTCGTCATCTACTACAACCTGCTGAACCTCGGCCAGGGCTGGATCGGCTCAGGCCGCTTCGGCGCCGGTCCGTTCCTGTTGACCTTGCATGGCGGCGTGTTCGCCATTGCCGTCGCATGGCTGGCAAAGCGTCACAACAACTGGAGCTTCGGCTGGCGCCGCCGCTCCTCCAAGGCGTCGTCCACCGCGTGAAAACCATCCGCCGACTCATCTATGGCGAGGTGTTGAAGTCCGTCGCCTTCGTTGCACTGGGCTTTCTCTGCCTGTTCTTCTTTTTCGATTTCGTCGACGAGTTGCAGACCGTCACCAAATCGAACGTGCTCGGCTATGGGCTGCCGCAGGCCATCCTCTACGTCTCGCTGCTGGTGCCGAGCCATTTGTACGAGTTGCTGCCCATTGCAGTGCTCATCGGCACCATCGTCGTGATGGCACGGCTCGCGCAAAGCTCCGAATACACCATATTGCGCACCAGCGGGCTCGGGCCTTGGCGGGCACTTCGCACGCTGCTGGTCCTCGGACTCGGCTTCGTGGTCCTGACCTTTGCGGTGGGCGACTATGTCGCACCCTTCGGCGATCGCACCGCCACGCTGGTCAAGGCGCGATATCAGGGCGTATACGCGACGAGCGGCCTCACGGGTGCCTGGCTGCGCGAAAAGCAGAACGACAAGTCCTTTGCGGTCAATGTCTTGTCGATGGGACGCGATGGCTCGCTGCTGGGCCCGCGAATTTTCGAGTTCGACGCCAAGGGATTCCTGGTCTCCCAAACCGCGGCAGATTCCGCACGCATCGAGCCGGACGGGTCATGGATGCTCAAGCGCGCGGAGCGCCAGTACTACGACACGAACGGCCCGAACGGCAAGTCGCAAGTGCGCACCACGCTCGACGACACCCTGCTCTGGCCCAGCACGCTGACGCATGAAATGGTGTCGGTGGCACTGCTCAAGCCCGACCGCATGGCGACCATCGACCTGTTCGAATACATCCGGCACCTGAATGCCAACGGCCAGAAGGCGCAGCGTTACGAGATCGACTTCTGGCGCAAGGTCTTCTATCCGCTGTCTTGCCTGGTGATGGTGGTATTGGCATTGCCGTTTGCCTACTTGCACTTTCGCCAGTCCGGCATTGCCGCCTACGTCTTTGGCGGCGTGCTCATCGGCATCAGCTTCTTCCTGCTGAACAACGTGTTCGGCTACATCGGCAACCTGCGGACCTGGTCGCCATGGTTCACCGCGGCGGCGCCTGGCATGATCTATTCGGTGATGTCGCTGGGCGCCTTTGGCTGGCTGGTGCTGAGGCACTGAAGCAATGCAAGGCAAGCGTGGCATCGTGCTGTTTGCACATGGGTCGCGCGATGCGCGCTGGCGCGAGCCGATCGAGGCCGTCGCGCACCGCATCACTGAGCGCGACCCGGGCGCCCTGGTGAGTTGCGCCTACCTCGAACTTGTACAACCCGACCTGCCGACCGCCGTTGCGCAACTGGTGGCGCGCGGCGCCGGGAGCGTGCGCGTCGTGCCAATCTTCCTCGGCATGGGAAAGCATCTGCGCGAAGACCTGCCCAATTTGATGGCGCAGCTCACGGCGAATCACCCGGGTGTCGCGATCACGCTGCAAAAGGCCGTCGGCGAGGAGTCGCAGGTGATCGACCTGCTGGCCAAAATTGCGTGGCAGGATGGCTAAGGCGCAACACTTTCCATAGACGCAGAAGGCATAATGAATCCCATATAAGGATGACATTCGTTATGAACCTGCACCAATTCAAGTTTGTCCAGGAAGCGGTGCGCCGCAATCTCAATCTGACCGAGGCAGCCAAGGCGCTGCACACCTCGCAGCCCGGTGTTTCCAAAGCCATCATCGAACTCGAGGAAGAACTCGGCGTCGAGATTTTTGCGCGGCATGGCAAGCGTCTCAAGCGCGTGACAGAACCCGGCCAGCACGTCATCGCAAGCATAGAACTCATCATGCGCGAGGTTGGCAACCTCAAGCGCATCGGCGAGCAGTTCAGCGCGCAGGACAGCGGCACGCTTTCCATTGCAACCACTCACACCCAGGCGCGCTATGTGTTGCCCGTGCCGGTGGCGAAGTTGCGCGAGGCCTATCCCAAGGTCAACGTCAGCCTGCACCAGGGCTCGCCCGACCAGGTCGCACGCATGGTGATCGACGAGGTCGCCGAGATCGGCATCGCGACCGAATCGCTCGATGCCTATGTGGAACTCGTGACCCTGCCATGCTACGAATGGCAGCATGTGCTGGTGCTGCCGAAGGACCACCCTCTTGCGGCGAAGGAGCGCGTGTCCCTCGAAGACCTGGCACAGGAACCGATCATCACCTACCACCCGTCCTTCACCGGCCGCACACGAATCGACCATGCGTTTGCACAGAAGAAACTCTCGCCGCGCATCGCGCTGGAGGCCATCGATTCGGACGTGATCAAGACCTATGTGCGCCTGGGCCTCGGCGTCGGCATCGTGGCGGAGATGGCGGTGCGCGATGACTCCAATGCCGATCTGGTGGTGCGGCCGATGGGCCACATCTTCGGCCAGAACATCGCACGCGTCGCCTTCAAGCGCAGCGCGTATCTGCGCAACTTCGTCTTCAAGTTCGCCGAGTTGCTGAGCGACCGGCTTGACCGCAACCTGATCGCCAAGGCCCTGAGCGGGCACAACCAGGACTATGGCCTTTGAGGAAACCCGATTCACCATGAGCACCGCACTGGCTTCCCCGCGCACCCCCGAGATCATTACCAAGCTGCCGGCGGTCGGCACCACGATCTTCACCGTGATGTCGGCGCTGGCCGCCGAGAAGAATGCAGTGAACCTCGGCCAGGGCTTTCCCGATTTCGGCTGCGACCCGAAGTTGCTGCAGGCCGTGACCGACGCGATGGCCGCGGGCCACAACCAGTATCCGCCGATGCCCGGCGTGCTGCCGTTGCGCACCGCCATCGCCAGCAAGATCGAGTCGCTCTACGGACATCGCTATAGCGCGGCGGATGAAATCACGATCACGGCCGGCGCGACGCAGGCCATCATCACCGCGATCCTTGCGGTCGTTCGACCGGGCGACGAAGTGATCGTGCTGGAACCCTGCTACGACAGCTACGTGCCCAACATCGAACTGGCCGGTGGCACCGTGAAGCGGGTGCCGCTGTCGCCGGGCACGTTCAGGCCCGACTTCGACAAGATCGCTGCGGCCCTGTCGCCAAAGACGCGCGCGATCATCGTCAACACGCCGCACAACCCGAGTGCGACCGTATGGACCGATGCCGAGATGCGCCGCCTCGAAGAGCTGCTCGCCTCCACCGAGGTGCTGGTGATTGCCGACGAGGTGTACGAGCACATGGTCTATGCACCGCTGCGGCACGAGAGCGCGGCACGCTACCCGGGCCTTGCGGCACGCAGTTTCATCGTGAGCAGCTTCGGCAAGACATATCACGTCACTGGCTGGAAGGTGGGCTACGTGGCTGCGCCGGCGTCGCTCACGGCCGAGTTTCGCAAGGTGCACCAGTTCAACGTGTTCACGGTCAACACGCCAATGCAGCATGCGCTGGCGCAGTTCATGGCCAACCCGGCGCCGTACCTGGAATTGCCGGCCTTCTACCAGCGCAAGCGCGACCTGTTTGCCGCAGGCCTCGCCAAGACCCGGCTCAGGCTGTTGCCGAGCGAAGGCACCTACTTCCAGTGCGTCGATATTTCCGGGGTGAGCGACTTGCCCGAGTGGGAGTTCTGTCTCTGGCTCACGCGCGAGGTCGGCGTGGCGGCGATACCGCTGTCGGCCTTCTATGGCGACGGCTTCGACCAGCGCGTGGTGCGCTTCTGCTTCGCCAAGAAGGACGAAACGCTCAATTCAGCGCTGGAGCGACTCTCCCGGCTCTGACGCTGACAAACACCGTAGGCGCCGCCTGACCCTTGAAGGCGTGTCTGTCCCGGGGATGGAGCGACCGCGCAAGCCGACCATGGACTCCTTCGCAAAGCCCATAGGAGAAGGTCATGTCGCTCTCGTTGATCCTGCTGATCGTGGTCGTCCTGTTGCTCATCGGCGCACTGCCAAGCTGGGGCTACAGCCGCAACTGGGGCTATGCCCCGAGCGGCGGGCTGGGCCTGGTGCTGGTGGTGGTGATCGTGCTGGTGCTCATGGGACACATATAGGCGCCACTGCACTTGAAGGCTCGTTTCGACGGGCCTTCTTCAAGCGTCAAGCTGTGCCCAGGCCTTGTCGAGCCGCTTGACGCTGACCGGCTGCGGCGTGCGCAACTCCTGTGCAAAGAAGCTGACGCGCAACTCCTCCAGCAGCCAGCGGAATTCGAGCATTCGATCGTCTACGGCGCCCTTGCGTTCCGCGACGAGGCGCCAGTACCTTTGTTCCTGAGGCCTCAATTCGGCGAGCCTGGCCGCATCGCGCGCAGGGTCGGCGCGGAGCTTGTCCAGCCGGGCGGTGATGGCTTTCAGATAGCGCGCGAAGTGCTGCAATTGCGGCCAAGGCGTGTCGACGACAAAGCGCTTGCCGACCAGGCGCTGCAGTTGCTGCGCGGCGTCCTGCACCGAATCGGGCTGCAACCTGGTGTCCTTTATCTTGCGTGCCGCCATGGCGTATTCGACGAGGATCGTGCCCGCCAGCCGTGCAACCTCGTTCGCGATCAACGTGAGACGGCCGCGGCCTTCCTCGATGCGGCGCTTGAAGGCGAATTCATCGGTGGGCAATGGCTCCTGGAGGAAGGCGCGGTCGAGTGCGACGTCGACGATCTGCGCGCGCAACTCCTCGACCGTGCCGAGCGGCATGAACTGGACGGCCATCTTTTGCAGGTCGGGGATGTTCTTCTCGAGGTACTTGAGAGCGTCCTTGAGTTGCAAGGCGACGAGGCGGCGCAGCCCGGCGCGGTGCTTCGCGGCTGCAACGGCAGGCTCGTCGAAGACTTCGATCGTGACGCCGTCGGCGTGTCCGTCGTTCACCAGTGCCGGGAAACCGACCAGCGACTGGGCGCCGCGCCTCACTTCCATCAACTCGGGCAACTCGCCGAACGTCCAGGCCGTGTAGCGCTGGCCGGCGGGCAGCGCCGGCTCGGGTGTCGCTGTTTTCGCAGGCTGAGCGCGACCCGCGGATGGTGCCGAGGGCTCGCTGTCCGCGGCCGGCGCCTTCTTGACGTTCAGCCCCGCCAGCGCCTGGAATGCGCCGCGCGCCTGTGCGCCCAGCTCCGCCTTGAGCGCGCCGAGATTGCGACCCATGCCAAGTTGACGACCATGCTCGTCGACCACGCGCAGGTTCATGAACAGGTGGGGCGGCAGCATGTCGAGCTTGAAGTCGGCGCGTTTCACGTCGAGGCTGGTGATGTCGCGGACCTTCTTCAGCAACGCATCGGTCAGCGAGCCGGCACCGAAGGCCTCCGGTGCCGCCATCTCTTCGGCGAACCGCGATGCCGTTTCAGGCAGCGGCACCAGCCGCGAGCGCGGGCGCTGCGGCAGGCTCTTGAGCAGTGCCTGGATCTTGTCCTTCAGCATGCCCGTGACCAGCCATTCGCTGCGTTCCTCGCTGACCTGGTTCAATACGAACAGCGGCACCGTCACGGTCAGGCCGTCGCGCGCGTCGCCGGGTTCGTGCAGATAGGTTGCCGCGCAATCGACGCCGCCGAGCCGGATGGTCGGCGGGAATGACTGCGTCGTGATGCCGGCCGCCTGGTGGCGCATGAGCTCGTCGCGCGTGAGGAACAGCAGGCGTGGTTGCGCATCCGATGCATGGCGATACCAGTTCTCGAAAGCGATGCCGCTGGCCACGTCGGGTGGCAGTTGCGCGTCGTAGAAGGCGTAGATGAGTTCGTCGTCGACCAACACGTCCTGCCGGCGTGCCTTGTGCTCCAGCCCTTCGACCTCCCGCACCAGCTTGCGATTGGCGGCGAGGAAGGGGAACTTGCTGTCCCACTGGCCGCCGACCAGCGCTTCCCGGATGAATATCTCGCGCGCCGCGACCGGATCGACGCGGGTGAAATCGACCCGCCTTCCGCTGTAGATGACGAGACCGTACAAGGTTGCACGTTCGAGTGCGGTGACCTGCGCGCCCTTCTTCTCCCAGTGCGGGTCGAGCAATTGCTTCTTCAGCAAATGCCCTGCCACCTGTTCCAGCCATTGCGGCTCGATGTTGGCAATGCCGCGGCCGAACAGGCGCGTGGTTTCGACCAACTCGGCAACCACGATCCAGCGGCCCGGCTTTTTCTTCAGGTGCGCGCCGGGGTGGCGATAGAACTTGATTCCGCGCGCGCCGAGGTAGGCCTCGTCGTCCTCCACCTTCCAGCCGATGTTGCCGAGCAGGCCGGCCAGCATCGACAGGTGCAATTGCTCGTAGCTCGCGGGCTGCGCGTTGATCTTCCACTTGTGCTCGGTGACGACGGTGAGAAGTTGCGAATGGGTATCGCGCCATTCGCGCACGCGGCGGATGTTGACGAAGTTCTGGCGCAGCAGTTGTTCGTATTGGCGGTTGGTGAGCTTGTGGGTGGCGCCCTCGCCTCCACCCGGATGCCCTCCCCGCGCCGCATGAATCCATTTCCACAGCTGCAGATAGCCGCTGAACTCGCTGCGCTCGTCATCGAACTTCGCATGCGCCTGGTCAGCCTGCTGCTGCGCCTCCATCGGCCGGTCGCGTACGTCCTGCACGCTGAGCGCCGACGCGATCACCAGCACTTCTTCCAGCGCGCCACGCGAACGCGCTTCCAGGATCATCCGACCCACGCGCGGATCGAGAGGCAGTCGCGCCAGTTCGCCGCCGATCGCGGTCAGTTCATTGGCATCGTCGACAGCGCCCAGTTCGTTGAGCAACTGGTAGCCGTCGGCGATGGCGCGCGGCGACGGCGCTTCGAGGAAAGGAAAGCGCGCCACGTCGCCCAGCCGCAGCGATTTCATTCGCAAGATCACGCCGGCCAGCGAGGAGCGCAGGATTTCCGGGTCGGTGAAGCGCGGCCGGCCGGCGAAGTCCTTCTCGTCGTACAGCCGGATGCAGATGCCGTTGGCCACTCGCCCGCAGCGGCCCGCGCGCTGGTTGGCCGCGGCCTGGCTGATCGGCTCGACCAGCAGTTGCTCGACCTTGCTGCGGAAGCTGTAGCGCTTCACGCGCGCGGTGCCGGCATCGATCACGTAGCGGATGCCCGGCACGGTGAGCGAGGTTTCGGCCACGTTGGTTGCCAGCACGACGCGACGGCCCGTGTGGCCTTCGAAGATGCGGTCCTGCTCGGCCTGCGACAGGCGCGCGAACAGCGGCAGCACTTCGGCGCCGCGGTACAGCGGCTGGTGCGCCAGGTGCTTGCGCAGGTGGTCGGCCGCCTCGCGGATCTCGCGCTCGCCCGGCAGGAAGATGAGGATGTCGCCCGCGTTGTGCGGGTCGCGCCAGAGCTCGTCGACGCCGTCGGCGATGGCGTTGTTCAGGTCGTACTCGCGCGATTCCTCGAACGGGCGCCAGCGTTGCTCGACCGGGAAGGTGCGGCCCGAGACGTAGATGATCGGCGCCGGCCCTTTCCGGGAAGCGAAATGCGTGGCGAACCGATCGGCATCGATAGTGGCCGAGGTGACGATCACCTTCAGCTCGGGCCGGCGCGGCAGGATCTCGCGCAGGTAGCCCAGCAGGAAGTCGATGTTCAGCGAGCGCTCGTGGGCCTCGTCGATGATCAGCGTGTCGTAGGCCTTGAGCAGCGGATCGGACTGCGTCTCGGCCAGCAGGATGCCATCGGTCATGAGCTTGACCGAGGCATCGCGGCTGAGCCGGTCCTGGAAACGGACCTTGAAGCCGACCACTTCGCCAAGCGGCGTCTTCAGTTCCTCGGCGATGCGCTTGGCCACCGAACTCGCGGCAATGCGGCGCGGCTGCGTATGGCCGATCAGCTTGCCCTGCCCCGGCGCGGCGTTGAGCTTGCCCCGGCCGAGTTGCAGCACGATCTTCGGCAGCTGCGTGGTCTTGCCCGAGCCGGTTTCGCCGCACACGATGACGACCTGGTTGGCCTCGATGGCCGCGGCGATCTCGTCGCGCCGCGCGGAAACGGGCAGCGATTCGGGAAACTCGATGCGAAGGGGGGAGAAAGTCGTCGTCAAGGGCCAGGGGCCGCGCACGGCCAAACGTCGAATTATCGACGGCCGTCGCGCAAGGTGCATTCGTGCCGGGCCTTCGCCTCACGGGCGCCACGCCGAGAATGCACAATCGCTGCCCATGTCGACCGTCTTCAATTTCACTTTCGTCCCGTGGTTTCGCTCGGTGGCGCCTTACATCCACACGCACCGGGGCAAGACTTTCGTCGTCGGCCTCGCTGGCGAGGCGATCGCGGCCGGCAAGCTGCAAAGCATTGCGCAGGACCTGGCGCTGATCCAGTCGATGGGCGTGAAGGTCGTGCTGGTGCACGGATTCCGCCCGCAGGTGAACGAGCAGCTGCGCGCCAAGGGCCACGAGGCGCGCTATTCGCACGGCATGCGCATCACCGACGAGGTGGCGCTCGATTCGGCCCAGGAAGCGGCCGGCCAGTTGCGCTACGAGATCGAGGCGGCGTTCAGCCAGGGCCTGCCCAATACCCCGATGGCCGGCGCCACGGTGCGCATCATCTCGGGCAACTTCATCACCGCCCGGCCCGTGGGCGTGCTCGACGGCGTGGATTTCAAGCATTCGGGCCTGGTGCGCAAGGTCGACAGCGCCGGCATCCGCCGCACGCTGGACTTCGGCGCCATGGTGCTGATCTCGCCTTTCGGCTTCTCGCCCACCGGCGAGGCCTTCAACCTCACGATGGAGGAGGTCGCGACCAGCGTCGCCATCTCGATCCAGGCCGACAAGCTCATTTTCCTGACCGAAGTGCCCGGCATTCCACTCGAGCCAAGCCTGCCGGTGAGCGAAGAGAACCCGATCGACACTGAACTGCCGCTCGACGCTGCCGAGAAGATGCTCGCCACGCTGGGCCCGGCGCAGCGCCCGACCGATTCGGCCTTCTACCTGCAGCACTGCGTGAAAGCCTGCAAGGCCGGCGTGGAGCGCAACCACATCCTGCCCTTCGCGGTGGACGGCTCGCTCCTGCTGGAGGTGTATGTGCACGACGGCATCGGCACCATGGTCATCGACGAAAAGCTCGAATCGCTGCGCGAGGCGACGGCCGACGACATCGGCGGCATCCTGCAGTTGATCGAGCCCTTCGAGCGCGACGGCACGCTGGTCAAGCGCGACCGAACCGAGATCGAGCGCGACATCGGCCACTACACCGTGATCGAGCACGACGGCGTGATCTTCGGCTGCGCCGCGCTCTACCCGTACCCCGAGGCACGCACCGCCGAGATGGCCGCGCTCACCGTTTCGCCCAACGTGCAAGCGCAGGGCGACGGCGAAAAGATCCTCAAGCGCGTCGAGCAACGCGCCAAGGCGGCCGGACTTGAAAGCATCTTCGTCCTGACCACGCGCACCATGCACTGGTTCATCAAGCGCGGCTTCCAGCAGGTCGACCCCGAGTGGCTGCCCGAGGCCCGCAAGCGCAAGTACAACTGGGACCGCAAGAGCCAGGTGCTCGTGAAGAAACTCTATCCCTCGACATGAATCCGCTGCTTTCCAAACTACAACCCTACCCTTTCGAGCGCCTGCGCCAGTTGTTCGCGGGCGTGACGCCCAACCCGGCGCTCACGCCGATCAGCCTGGGCATCGGCGAGCCGAAGCATCCGACGCCGGACTTCATCAAGCACGCGTTGACCGCGGGGCTTGGCGCGCTGGCTGCGTATCCGGCCACCGCAGGCGAGCCAAGGCTGCGCAAGTCATTTACCGACTGGCTCCAGACGCGCTACGGACTCACGCTCGACCCCGCGACGCAGGTGCTGCCGGTGAATGGTTCGCGCGAGGCGCTCTTCGCCCTGGCCCAGACCGTGGTCGATGCGAGCGCGAACCCGGCGCCCATCGTCGTCTCGCCCAATCCGTTCTACCAAATCTACGAAGGCGCGGCCTTGCTGGCCGGCGCCGACACGTACTACGTGCCGAGCCGGGCCGACCGCAACTTCGCCGTGGACTGGGACAGCGTGCCCGCGGAAGTCTGGGCCCGTGCGCAACTCGTATTCGTGTGCTCGCCCGGCAATCCGACCGGCGCGGTGATGCCGCTCGACGAATGGAAGAAGCTGTTTGCACTCTCCGACCAGCACGGCTTCGTGATCGCATCCGACGAGTGCTACAGCGAAATCTATTTCCGCGAAGAGCCGCCGTTGGGCGGCCTCGAAGCCGCGGCCAAGCTCGGCCGCACCGACTACAGGAACCTGCTCGCGCTGACCTCGCTCTCCAAGCGCAGCAACGTGCCCGGCCTGCGCAGCGGCTTCGTGGCCGGCGACGCCTCGATCATCAAGAGCTTCCTGCTCTATCGCACCTACCACGGCAGCGCCATGGGCGGCGCCGTCGCCGCGGCCAGCATCGCGGCCTGGGGCGATGAACGCCACGTCGTCGAGAACCGCGCCCAGTACCGCGCCAAGTTCGCCGCCGTCACGCCGCTGCTCGAACCCGTGCTCGACGTGAAGCTGCCCGACGCGAGCTTCTACCTGTGGGCCGGCGTGCCTGCCAGGTGGAACGGCGACGATGCGACCTTCGCCCGTGCCTTGTACGCTCAATACAATGTGACGGTGTTGCCCGGCAGCTATCTGGCCCGCGACTTCGGCGGCGTCAATCCAGGCCGGGGGCGCATCCGCATGGCGCTGGTGGCCGGCA
This sequence comes from Variovorax humicola, assembly GCF_037889915.1. NCBI lineage: Bacteria > Pseudomonadati > Pseudomonadota > Betaproteobacteria > Burkholderiales > Comamonadaceae > Variovorax > Variovorax humicola. The sequence continues at coordinate 215,565 of NZ_JBBKZV010000007.1, forward strand.
CCGACGAGTGCGTAGCTGCCGCAAGCCGCATCGTCCAGTTCATCCAGTCGGGCCAGTGACACGGCCCATTTCTTGTACTTGAAATCCGAGACTCCAGTCATGACCCAACAGCTCCAGCAAACCATCGACGCCGCGTGGGAAGACCGCGCCAGCATGTCCGCGGCCGAGGCGCCGGCCGAAGTGCGCAAGGCGGTCGATCATGTGATCGCCGAACTCAACAACGGCCACCTGCGCGTCGCCACCCGCGAGGGCGTCGGCCAGTGGACAGTGCACCAATGGATCAAGAAGGCCGTGCTGCTGTCGTTCCGCCTCAAGGACAACGAGCAGATGCAAGCCGGCTCGCTCGGCTTCTACGACAAGGTGCCGACCAAGTTCTCGCACCTGTCGGCCGGTGAATTGAAGGAAGCCGGCGTGCGCATCGTGCCGCCGGCCGTGGCCCGCCGCGGCAGCTTCGTCGCCAAGGGCGCGATCCTCATGCCCTCGTACGTGAACATCGGCGCCTACGTCGGGGAAAACACCATGGTCGACACCTGGGCCACTGTTGGCTCGTGTGCACAGATCGGCGCCAATGTGCACCTGTCGGGCGGCGTGGGCATCGGCGGCGTGCTGGAGCCGCTGCAGGCCGGCCCGACCATCATCGAGGACAACTGCTTCATCGGCGCCCGTTCCGAAGTGGTCGAGGGCGTGGTCGTCGAGGAGAACTCGGTGCTGTCGATGGGCGTCTACATCGGCCAAAGCACACCCATCTACGACCGCGCAACCGGTGAAATCACCTACGGCCGCGTGCCTGCGGGGTCGGTGGTCATCAGCGGGTCTCTCCCGAAGGACAACGGCCGCTACAGCCTCTATGCTGCAATCATCGTGAAGCGCGTGGATGCGCAAACACGTGCCAAGACCTCGCTGAACGATCTGCTGCGCGACTGATTCCCTTCTTCCGTTTCTTTGCTGGAGAGAGTGCCGATGAAAACGATGGAACGCATCCTGCGATTGATGGCCGAACGCAAGGCCTCCGACATCTACCTCTCGGCGAACTCGCCGGCACTGATGCGGATCAACGGGAACTGCGTCCCCATCAACGGGCAGGTGCTTCCAGCGGCGGCGCCGCTCTCCCTGCTGTCCGAAGTGGTGCACGAAAGCCGCGTGGCGGAGCTCGAGCGCACCGGCGAACTCAACATGGCGATCGCCCTGGATGGCCTCGGCAACTTCCGCATCAGCGCCATGCGGCAACGCGGCAGCTATGCGGTGGTGGTGCGGCACATCGCTTCGATCATTCCGACCTTTGCCGACCTGAACCTGCCCGACATCCTCAAGACGCTGATCATGGAGAAGCGCGGGCTGATCCTGATGGTCGGCGCGACCGGTGCCGGCAAGACGACCACGCTGGCATCGATGCTCGACTATCGCAACGAGCACGCGAGCGGCCACATCCTCACGGTGGAAGAGCCGATCGAGTTCACCTACACCAACAAGAAGTCGATGGTGAACCAGCGCGACGTGGGCAGCGACACCCAGTCGCTGCAGATCGCGCTGAAGAATGCGCTGCGCCAGGCGCCCGACGTGATCCAGATCGGCGAAATCCGCGACCGCGAGACCATGACGGCCGCCATCGCCTATGCCCAGTCGGGCCACCTGTGCGTGGCCACGCTGCATGCCAACAACAGCTACCGCGCGCTGAACCGCATCCTGAGTTTCTACCCGGTGGAAGTGCGCGCCACGCTGCTGTCCGACCTGGGCTCGGCCCTGCGCGCCATCGTGGCGCAGCGCCTGCTGCGCACACCGGCCGGGGCTCGCGTGCCGGCCGTGGAAGTGATGCTGAATTCAGCCCTCGTGGCCGAACTCATCGAGAAGGGCGACTTCTCCAGCGTCAAGGAAGCGATGGAACAGTCGATGGCCGAAGGCTCGCAGACCTTCGAGGAAGACATCGCCCGCCTGATCCTGGAAGAGCGTGTGACGCGAGAGGAAGGCCTGTTGCAGGCCGACTCGCCCACCAACCTGATGTGGCGCCTGCAGAACCGGAACAGCCCGGCCGCCAAGGTCGACGACCGTGCGCTGCAGGACCAGGTCGATGAACCTACCTTTACCGACATCACGCTCGACGTGAAGTTCTGACCACCCAGGCTCCGCGCACTTCTTGTCGCTTCTCCTCCCCCTTCGAGGGGGCAACACCAGCGGCCCGGCGAGGTCGGTTCCGCGGTGTTCCTGAAACAGCGCGTGAACCGTCCCAGTCTTGCTCCACCGATGCCCCGCACGCTGCACCTTGCCGAACAACTGATTTCGCGCCCCTCTGTCACCCCGGACGACGGAGGGTGCCAACGAATCCTCGGCGAGCGGCTGGCGAAGCTGGGCTTCACGCTGGAAACCATCGAAAGCGGACCAGCCGACTTCCGCGTCACCAACCTGTGGGCCAAGCGCACGGCCGCCTCACCTGCCGCGAAGACGATCGCTTTTGCAGGCCACACCGACGTGGTGCCAACGGGTCCGCTCGATCAATGGACCAGCCACCCCTTCACGCCGACGCATCGCGCCGGCCTGCTCTACGGCCGCGGCGCCTGCGACATGAAGACCTCACTGGCGGCGTTCGTCGTCGCCATCGAGGAGTTCCTTGCCGCCACGCCCGATCCGCAACTGTCGATTGCGCTGCTGCTCACGAGCGACGAGGAAGGCCCGGGCGTCGACGGCACCGTCATCGTCTGCAACGCCCTGGCAGCGCGCGGCGAAGCGGTCGACTACTGCGTCGTCGGCGAGCCGACCTCGGTCGAACGTTGCGGCGACATGATCAAGAACGGCCGGCGCGGCACCATGAGCGGCAAGCTCACCATCCACGGCGTGCAGGGCCACATTGCCTATCCGCACCTGGCAAAGAACCCCGTGCATGCCATTGCGCCGGCGCTGGCGGAACTGGTCGCCATCAACACGACCGGTGGCTGGGACGCCGGCAACGCGCACTTCCAGCCGACCAGTTGGCAGATCAGCAACTTCCACGCAGGCACCGGCGCGAGCAACGTCATTCCCGGCGCCGCGGTGATCGACTTCAATTTCCGTTTCTCGACCGAATCGACACCCGAGTCGCTGCAGAAGAAGGTTCATGCCGTGCTCGATGCCCATGGGCTCGACTACAAGCTCGACTGGACGGTCGGCGGCCTGCCCTTCCTCACGCAGCCCGCGGAGTTGGTCCGGGCGGTGCAACAAGCCATCCACGACGAGACCGGCATCGAGACCGAACTCTCGACCAGCGGCGGCACCAGCGATGCCCGTTTCATCGCGAAGATCTGCAAGCAGGTGATCGAGCTGGGTCCGGTCAATGCCAGCATCCACAAGATCGACGAGCACATCGCGGTCGACTCGATCGAGCCGCTGAAGAACATTTACCGGCGCACGCTGGAGAAGCTCGACCAGGCGGCGCGAGCATGAGCGCTGCCTGGCCGCCCAATGGCGTTCGCCCCGAAGTGCGAAGCCAGGACACGCAATGCCGAGCGCGAGGACTTCAATGACCACTGTCATCGAACTGATCGAAGCCGGCGCCAGGCAACTCGACGAAGCCGGCGTTGCCTTCGGGCACGGCACCGCCAACGCATTCGACGAGGCCGCCTGGCTGGTGCTGTGGCAGCTTCGCCTGCCCCTCGACGACCTTGATTCGGTGGCCGACAAGACCGTGGCGCCCGCCGATGCCGAACGCGTGGCCTCGCTCCTGAAGACGCGCATTGAAACGCGCAAGCCGGCCGCTTACCTCACGAAGGAAGCCTGGCTGCAGGGCGTTTCCTTCTACATCGACGAGCGCGCCATCGTGCCGCGCAGCTTCATCGCCGAACTGGTGGCCGACGGCACCATCGACTACTGGCTCGACGACGGCACCCGCCAGGTGCTGGACCTGTGCACAGGCAACGGCAGCCTGGCCGTGCTCGCCGCCATGACCTACCCGGACGTTCACGTGACCGGCGCCGACATCTCCAGCGATGCGCTCGAAGTCGCGGCCATCAACGTGACGAAGCACCAGCTCGACGCGCGCATCACGCTGGTGCAATCCGATGGCCTTGCCGCACTGCCCGGCCCATACGACCTGATCCTCTGCAACCCACCCTACGTCAATGCCGACAGCATGGAGGTGCTGCCCGCCGAGTACAAGGCCGAGCCCCGACTGGCGCTGGCCGGCGGCAAGGATGGCATGGACTTCATCCGCACGCTGCTGGCGAGCGCGCCCGCGGTGATGAGCGAGCGGGCTGTGCTCGTGCTCGAAATCGGCAACGAGCGCGAGAATTTCGAGGCCGCCTTCCCCCGACTGGAAACCATCTGGCTCGAAACCTCCGCCGGTGACGACCAGGTTCTGCTGCTGACCCGCGACGCCCTCGTTGGCCCATGATCGGCGGCGCTGTCGATCCCGGTGATGTCGGCTTTGCAGGCTTCTTCGGGCTTGCGTACGCGCCGTGGCACCGGACCGCCTTGCTCCGCGGTCGTTGTCCATCCGTGATCTCGCTGCGGAGTTCGACGCCCGCAAGGCCTGTTCAGCGCCGTCGATGAACTGAGCGTTGAAGTCGCACCGAGCCGCACGCCCGACAATCCCGGATCGCCGTGCGCCTTACGGAAGCATCCTCATGAACGTTCTGCTCGACATCGCATTGCCCCGCACCCTGGACCAGTGGGAAAAGGAGCTGCCGCAAACTCCACGGCACGCGACCGTCGAGGGATGGTTGTTCGAAGGACCGCAGGCCCGGCGCGCTGCTGAGCAACGCCTTCGCTCGGCCGGCGTCGAGGTGCATCTGCGCAGCGCCTACAAGCCGCTGGTGCATCACTTCCTGGAGGACCTGGCGCGCGAAGACCTGGTCCGGGTGACCGTGCATTACCCCGTGCATCCAAATGCCTCCCCACGCCGGTTCGCACTCGAGGCCTATCCGCTGGCCGACATGTTGCGCGGCGTCCGCCTGCAACTCGTGCCCAAGCCCGAGGCAGACGAATTGCCCGTCTACGAAGTCGAGCTGGAATGGCGCGATGGCCGCCACCGCACGGACACGGTATTCGCACCCAACCGAGTTCACGTCGACCACCTCGGTGAAACCTTGTTGTCGCCGACCGCCTGGCTGCGTGAACGACGCGGCCAGACGGTGGTTGCCGACGGCCCGCGCGAGTCCGACCACGAAGCCGTTTTCCGCCACGCCATGGCTTGCCTGCAGAAACACGCATGGCCCGAGGCCGAGCCGTACTTCCCGCGCCTCGACATTCGCATCGACCTGCCCGGCATCGCGACGGCGCCTGCTCGGGAAACCGGCTGGATCAACAGCCACGAGGCGCTGCATGAAGACCTGTACTTCTCGCTGCTCGAAGTGTTCCAGCAACGCAGCGGCCGGCCGGCCGGCGACCGTCGGCTGCAGCCGGGGCAGATCGTGCCGGACGTCCGGGCCAGCGAAGGCGCCGTGCGGCTGCGCATCGGCGTCGGTCCGTGGACGCCGCCGGGCAAGGGGGCAACTTCAGCGCCGGACACCACGCCGCTGGAGAAGGCGGGCGCACCGCTCCCTGCAGGCCGTGTGATGTCGGAACTTGCGCGGATCGAAGGCCAGCGCTTCGAGGCCCTCAGCGTGCAGGGACGCGCGGTTGCCGGCGTCTATCACCCCGGTGCCGGATTGGCGGTGCTCATCAGCGGCGCACAGCATGCGAATGAAACCTCCGGCGTGGTCGGCGCCCTGCGCGCTGCCCACGAACTGGCCAGGCGCCCCGACGCCCACTTCGCGCTGATCCCGCTCGAAAACCCCGACGGCTACGCGCTGCACCGCGAGCTGTGCGCCCACGCGCCGCGCCACATGCACCACGCCGCGCGCTACACGGCCCTCGGCGACGACCTCGAATATCGCGAACAGCCCCCGTACTTCGAACGCAACGCGCGCCACCAGGCGTTTGCGTTGTCGGGCGCGCAACTGCACGTCAACCTGCACGGCTACCCCGCCCACGAGTGGACGCGCCCTTTCTGCGGCTACATCCCGCGCGGCTTCGAGCTGTGGACCGTGCCCAAGGGCTTCTTCCTGATCGTGCGGCACCACACCGGCTGGGCCACGCAGGCCCGCGCGCTGACCGAGTCGGTATGCCGCCAATTGGCCTTGCGCGCCGAGCTGATGGCCTTCAACGCCGCGCAGCGTGCCAGCTACAATGCGCACGCCGGCGAGTTTCCATTCGAAGTCATCGACGGCACGGCCTGCATGATCAGCGAGGTCAATCGTCCGGGCCCCGCCCTGACCTTGATCACCGAGTTTCCCGACGAAACGATCTACGGCGAACCCTTCATCTTTGCCCACGACATCCAGACTGCGACGGTGCTCGCCGCGGTCGATGCCCTGGGTTCAATTTCGTCCGATCCATGATCACCCTCAAGAACGTCGTCCTGCGCCGCAGCGCCAAGGTGCTGCTCGACGGCGCTACCGTCACGCTCAACCCGTCTGAAAAGGTGGGCCTCGTCGGCCGCAATGGCGCTGGCAAGTCGACCCTGTTCGCGCTGTTCAACGGCACGCTGCATGAAGACGGCGGCGACTTCTCGATCCCGAAGCAGTGGCGCATGGCGCAAGTCGCGCAGAACATGCCCGAGACGGACGAACCCGCGACCGATTTCGTGGTCGGCGGCGACACGCGCCTCGTCGAGTTGCGCGAGGCACTGACCGCGGCCGAGCGCGCTCATGAAGCCGACCCGGACGATCATGACGCCGGCATGGCCCTGGCACACGCCTACACCGACCTGGCCGATGCCGGCGAGCATGACGCGGTGCCGCGCGCGCAGGCGTTGATCCTCGGCCTCGGCTTCAAGAGCCATGAACTCGACCAGCCGGTCAACAGCTTCTCCGGCGGCTGGCGCATGCGCCTGCAACTGGCCCGCGCGCTGATGTGCCCGAGCGACCTGCTGCTGCTGGACGAACCGACGAACCACCTGGACCTCGACGCGCTGGTCTGGCTCGAATCCTGGCTGCAGAAGTACGAAGGCACGATGATCGTCATCAGCCATGACCGCGAGTTCCTCGACGCGGTCACCGACGTCACGCTGCACATCGAACACGCCAAGCTCATCCGCTACGGCGGCAACTACAGCAAGTTCGAGGAAATGCGCGCGCTGCAGATGGAGCAGCAGCAAGCCGCCTTCTCGAAGCAGCAGGACAAGATCGCGCACCTGCAGAAGTTCATCGACCGTTTCAAGGCCAAGGCCAGCAAGGCCAAGCAGGCGCAAAGCCGCGTGAAGGCGCTGGAGCGCATGGAAAAGGTCGCGCCGCTGCTGGCCGAGGCGGATTTCACCTTCGAGTTCAAGGAGCCGGGCAACATCCCGAATCCGATGCTGTCGATCACCAGCGCGAGCTTCGGCTACACGGCCGAGGACGCGCCGCCGAAGACCATCCTGACTGGCGTGAGCCGCTCGGTGCAGGCCGGCCAGCGCATCGGCATCCTGGGCGCGAATGGCCAGGGCAAATCAACGCTGGTGAAGACCATCGCGCGCGAGATGGGCGCCCTCGCCGGCACCATTACCGAAGGCAAGGGCCTCAACATCGGCTACTTCGCACAGCAGGAACTCGACGTGCTGCGTCCGCAGGACACGCCGCTCGAACACATGGTGCGCATGGCGCGCGAACTCGGCGCGGCGGCCAAGGAAAGCACCGGCGAACAGGCGCTTCGCGGCTTCCTCGGCAGCTTCAATTTCAGCGGCGACATGGTCAAGCAGCCCGTCGGCACCATGAGCGGCGGCGAGAAGGCCCGACTCGTGCTCGCGATGATGGTCTGGCAGCGCCCCAACCTGCTGCTGCTCGACGAACCGACCAACCACCTGGACCTGGCCACCCGCGAAGCATTGGCCGTTGCGCTGAACGAGTTCGAAGGCACGCTGATGCTGGTGAGCCACGACCGCGCATTGCTGCGTTCGGTGTGCGACGAATTCTGGTTGGTCGGCCGCGGCGGCGTGACGGATTTCGACGGCGACCTGGACGACTACCAACGCTACCTTCTCGACGAAGCGAAGCGGCTGCGCGAAGAGGCCAAGGAAGCCACGCGCGCCGCCGCGTCTGCGCCCGCAACTGCACCGCCTGCGCCCGAAACCATTCGCCCGGCCGACGGCGGCAAAGACCAGCGCCAGCAAAGCGCACAGCACCGCCAGCAACTCAGCGAGCAGCAGAAACCGCTCAAGCGCGAGATCGCGCAGATCGACGCCCGCCTCGCGGCTGCTGGTGCAGACAAGGCGACGCTGGAAGCGCGCCTGGCTGAGCCGTTGCCGCCCGCGGAGATTGCCGAGGCCGGCAAGCGCCTGAAAGCGCTCAACGACGAGATTGCCGGTCTCGAAGAGCGCTGGTTGACCTTGTCGGACCAGTTGGAGTCCCTGGCGGCCTGATACCCTGCGGCCATCATGCCAAGCGCCATTGAACTCGCCGAAGGCGATCCGCAATTGATCGCCGCCATTCGCCGCAGCCGAAGCCTGCTGCGCCGCAAGGCCCTGCTCGGCGCAGCCGCCAGCGCCGTACCGCTTCCCGGTCTCGACTGGGCGACCGATGCAGCGCTGCTGTCCCGCGTGGTGCCGCAGATCAGCGCCGAATTCGGCCTCTCGCTGACGCAACTCGAGCGGCTCGGACCGCAGCGCCGCGAAGGCGTGCAAAAGGCAGCCGCCGCGGTCGGCGCGCTGCTGGTCGGCAAGCTGATCACGCGTGAATTGTTACTGGTGCTTGCCAAGCGAGTCGGCATTCGCATGACCGCGAAGCAAGCCACCCGATACGTGCCATTGGCCGGCCAGGCCGTATCGGCGCTGCTGGGCTACGCTGCGTTGAGCACGCTGGGCGAGCAACATATCAAGGATTGCGTGCGCGTCTCTCGTGCAGCGCGGCATTTGCTGCCGCCACCTCCCACGGTCTGAAACATAGTTGACAAATAACCACAATTAAATTCGAACGTTACTGGATCGTGGCCACAAATTTCCCCAGTCTCGGTATAGTGATCCGAGAGGACGTATATTCGACTCGAAACGCGAGCAGTGTACTTTCTACTTAATAGGGATGGAAAATGGAGATACGCGATCGAGCGTGCGGAATGAGACATAAGGACAAGGGATGAGCGAGACGGATATTTCGACGGCAATTGAGCGCCTGATGGGACGCGTGGACTACTACCTTCATTGCGAACTGGATGAGGAGTACGAGCACGATCGTCCCGATGCCGCGCGCCGGCAACTTGAGGCCGCGCTGCGCGCCGAATTGCTGCGTGCAGGCGCGGTTGGCCTGGTTTCCGCCATCTCCCAGCAATCCCAGACGCGGCCCGTCATCAACCTCGGTGCCAGGTTTCTCGCCTGACGTTGGTTGATTCGCGCGGCCGGTGGGTGATCGACGCGCCCGCGCAACTTCAATAACCCTGAATTCCCGGCCGGGAACGCGGCTGGGTTTTTGCGCTTGTGCGCAAGGCCAATGGCCCTGCTTGATTTGACGCGCCTGTCAATTGGCTAAAACCCCGGCTGCGGAATCTCGACGTGAAACATCGGATCTCCATTGGCCGGTAAAAAAAACCTGGAAACCGGGCTGGCTGTCTTGGCTCATTGCAGCGCCGATAAGAATTTCAGTGCATTGGCAATGGAAGACGGCGCGATATCAAAGACATTCAATGCCGTCGGGTCCGCACAATGACGGCTCACATTGCCTGGGCCGAGCTGGTTGAGCTTTTCCTCCATCGCCCGACGATGGCTTGTCGGCCGTGGCCGTTCGGCTCGAGTCGCTGGTATTCGCCAATGACCTCTACGCCAGCCGGTCCGTACAAGGCCAGCTGCGTGGCCGCGCTGGTCGACTCGACGTCGGCGTACATTGCGCTCGCCTGGCGGGCGGGCGACCGCACGGTGCTGGTGACAATGCAGGAATAGACGCCGGCATCGGCCAGCACATTGCACAGGACTTGCCTCGAATGCTCGCTCACCACGGATGCATCAGCGCTCGGAACGAAATTGGTGGATGGCATGCGCTGGCTCCGGCGATCAACTAAGACGCTTTTAGAGAACACCGCGCCCCCCGGATCGCCGGATCCGGCCGGCCCGGCCGATCGCCATTAGAAAGCCGTTGAGAGCCTCTCTTGTCCAGCTGCTCAAAATGCCATCGATATTTCCCGGGGAAAAATCGAGTGGTAATGAGGCGGTTCGCACCTCGATATAGGGCGTCGACCCAGGTAAACGTCTGTATTGGACGCCGAGCTTCCGGTCGCAATGATTCTGCGCAAATACACCTTGGCGACAAATTCCATGGTGGCTTTTCCTGATACGTGGGAACTGGTCGTTTATTCCCGAGCTCCTCCCTCGCCGCTTCCCTCGAGTGTGGAGCGCCAATCGTCCACCCGCAGTGCCGCGCCCGGCCTCCGGTGGCCGTTTGATCAATGCAGCGGCGGTGGCCCGAGCGAGGGGCGTGGATCTCACAAGCGGCGCAGCAGGCAACCGAATGCAACGGCGGCGGCCGCTGACACAACTACGGTCATGCCCAAGCCGGGGTCCCGGGGCCGGTGGCTGCGCGACGGCGGCGATAACCACGCGAGGCGTTTCGGCGTCCAACCGCGCCGAGAACGGACTGAGGACGCGCGGCACTGACCTGGGTGCCAACGTCGCGCGCTGGATGGTGGAGAACTACTCCCAGCGTCCGTGACTTGCGCGCCTGCTCTCAAGTTCCGAAGGTATATCGCACCCCCACCCAGGCCGCACGCGGCGCACCCGGCGACAGCAGGCTGGACTGGCTCACCGGGTAATCGCCGTTGGCGTTCTGCGGCAGCCCGCGTGCGATGTACGCGCCGGTGGCCGTGAAGCCGTTGGCGCCGAGTTGCCCGCCGGTCGTGTACTTGGTATTGAACAGGTTCGTCACCTGCACGTAGAACTTCAGGCCGGGCCGCGGCTTGTAGTCCACGCCGAGGTTGAACACGGCATAGCCCGCGCTGCGCCCCGGCCCGGTGTAGTACACGCCGTCGGGCCTGTGCAGGCCGTTCTCGTTGCCGCGCAGGTTGGAGCCGCTCGACGCGACCATGTCCACCCCGATGCGCCATTGCGCGGTCGGTTCGTAGTCGGCATACAGCTTGAGCACCTGGCGTGGCAACATCGGGATGCGGTCGCCGGGCCGGATCCGGATGTTGCCGTCAGTGCCAGGGAAGCCGGCCAGCGCCTGGTCGTTGCTGCTGTTGCCCGAGCCCCCCACCGTCTCGGAACTGCGGTAGGTGGCATCGAGCAGCATGAAGTTGCCGCCCAGGGTCAGGCCGTCCATGGGCTTGGCGCTCAAGCCCATCTCGATGCCCTGCCGGCGCGTCTTGCCGAAGTTCTTGAAATAGCCGAAGCCGCTGGAGTTGTCGGTGACGAAGAGCAGGTCGTCCTTGTTGTCGGAGCGGAACACGCCGAAGTTCCACGCCAATTTCTGCTGGACGATGCCGCGCAGCCCCGCCTCGAAGGTCGTTGTCACCACCTGCTTGAGCGGCGGGTCGCCGGCGAATGAGTTGGGCAGCTTGCAAGGGCTTGCCGGATCGGCGCAACCCAGTTCGATGGCGGTCGGCGCACGGCTGCCCTGGTTGACGCCGGCATACAAGGTGACGGACTCGCTCGGCGCAAAGGTCAGCCCGATCGCCGGGTTGAAACGGCTGAAGGTGTAGTGGCCGTCCAGTGAGCCGGGGCCGCCGCCGGGCGTGAGGCCATCGGTGTTGTCGACTTTCGTGTAGTTGTAGCGGCCCGAAAGCGTGAGGTGCGTCTGCTGGTTGAGTTCGATGGTGTCGGTGACATACACGCTGCTGGTGCTCGAGCGGCTCGACAAGGCGACGCGAGCGTCGAACGCGTTCTCGGAATCCTGCGTGCCATCGGCGAAGGCGCCCGGGCCGAACACCGGCGTCACGGTGCGGTCGGGGTTGAGGAAGCCGAACTGGGTGCTCTGCCCGAAGCGAACACGATTTGCGTCGTAGCCTGCGCCAACCACGAACTGGTGCCCGATGCTGCCCGTCTTCGCATCGGCGGAAAGCTGCGCTGCGAGGCCATAGTTCTCCTGCTTGGTGTCGGTGCGGTTGAGGAGGCCGTTGCACTTCTCGTTCGGCTCCGTGTTGAGCAGGGCGTTGGCGATGCAGCGCCACTTGGGGAACGGCGTGTTGGCGGCGGTGGCGCCGCTGGTCGGGTACCCGGTGAAGCCGGCTGCGGCCAGCGCCGCGCGTTCGGCCGCATTCGGCTGGTAGACCGACTCGCTGAACGCCTGGTCGTTGATGTCGCCGTTGAAGGTCTTGGTCTTGATGTTGCGGTAGTAGACGTTGCCCGAAGCCGTCCAGGTATCGTTCAGGGCCTGCGTGAGTTCGAGGTTGACGGAGGCTGCCTTGTTCTTCGTGCTGTCGGGACTGGTCCGCACGCCGGACCAGTCGCGCTGCAGCGCACCGATCTCCTGGGTGCCGTTGCCGGTGAGGTCGTTGTCGGCAAACGCGGCAGACAGGTAGATGCTGCCGTCACGCGTGGTGCGGCCGACCTTGGCAAAGAGCTGTCGCACGTCGGAGGGCGATTCGACGCGCCAGCCCTTCTCGTGCAGGGCATTGCCCGTGACAAACCAGTTCCAGCCGCTGTCCTTGTCGCTGCCGCCCGTCTCGAACTCGAGTGCTGCCCGGCTCCAGGAGCCGCCCATCAACTGCACCGAGGTGCCGGGGTTGTGCAGGCCGTCCTTGGTCTGGATGGCGATGGCGCCACCCAGCGTATTGAGGCCGAACAGCGGGTTGCTGCCGGGCATCAGGGCTATCGTCGAGATGGCCGAGCGCGGGATCAGGTCCCAGCTCACCACGTCGCCGAAGGGCTGGTTCAGGCGCACGCCGTCCATGTACACCGACAGGCCCTGCGGCGTGCCGAGCAGCGGCGAGGCGGTGAAGCCGCGGTAATTGATATCCGGCTGGAACGGGTTGCCCTGGGTCTCGTTCACGGTCACGCCGCCGATGGCACGCGAAAGGTAGTTCGACAAGTCCGGCGAATGAATGCGCTCCATGGCGGCGCCGGTCGCGGTCTGCACATTGGACGGAATGTTGTCGCGCGGCACGTCCAGCCCGGGCAACGGCGTCGGCGTGACGACCGTGATGGTCGGCAATTCGGTGGGTGCGGGCGTTTCCTGCGCGGAGGATTGCATCGATTGGCACAGCAGCAGGCTGGCCGCGGCGAGCGGTGCCAGGGAAAACATGGGGAAGCGAGCGCGGCGATTCTTCATCGTGATGTCTCCTCGGGCAATGAAATTCTTCTGGATCGGGCGCGTGCGCGCCCATCGCCCAAGGTATGCGGTGTATTGCCGCAGCGACAGGGAAAACTTCCCGCCGTGTTCGCTTTGCGCTGCCCGGTGCCAGCCGTACGGCTACGCCTGTGCCATGTCGCCGCCGAACATCGCGGCCAGGTGCGCCTCGGCGCGCTCCAGCATGAAATAGCGAAAGGCCTCGGCTGCCGGCGACAGCATCTTGGCCGCGGCATTCACGAGATGCCAGCGCCGCATCAACGGCAAGCCTTCGACAGGCGGGGCCGCGATCAGCCCGTTGCGCCACTCCAGGCCAATGGTGTGGAGCGACACCACGCTCACGCCCAGCCCTGCCATCACCACCTGCTTGATGGCCTCGTCGCTCGACAACTCCATGACGAACATCGGCTGAAGCCGGTGCGCCGACAGGAATTCCTCCAGCGCCGCACGCGTGCCCGAGCCCTGCTCGCGCACGATGAAGGCTTCGCGTACCAACGCGGCGGCCGGGATGCCTTCGGCCTTCGCGAAAGGGTGGTTGGGCGCCGTCACCAGCACGTGCGGGTGCATGGCGAAGGGCTCGGCCCGATTGGGCCATTCCCTGGGCGCGCGACCCATGACCGACAGGTCGACTTCGTTGGCCTCCATCAGCGCCGCCAACTGCTCCCGGTTGCCCAGGCGCAGCCGCACGTCGACGGTGGGATGTTCGGTGTGGAACTGCGCGAGCAACTGCGGCAGGAAGTACTTTGCCGAACTCACCATGCCGATCGTCAGCTTTCCGGACTCGATGCCCTTGAACCGCGCCATCGCGTCTTCGGCTTCCTTCAACGTGCCCAGCAAGCGGCGCGCGTAGACGAGGAAGTATTCGCCCGTCGTCGAGAGGGACAGGCGGCGCCCGGTGCGGTCGAACAGCGGCAATCCGACCTGCGATTCCACCTCCTTGATCTGCATCGACACCGCGGGCGGCGTGAGATGCAGCGCCTCCGCCGCGCCTTGGACGCTCCCCTGGCGCGCAACTTCCACGAAGACCCTCAACTGGCGGAACGAGACATGCACGATTAAGTAAAACCTTAATTGCAAGTAAACAAATCGTGAATTTACCTTAGTTGATTTGATTTCTACATTGGACTCCCTACCCCCTCACCCGGCTTGGAGGCCAATGTGAACAAACCGTACGAAGAAGGCTTGATCACCGATGCAAGGAAGCGCTACAGCGCCGGTGTACTGAAGTACCGGCAGATGGGGTACTGGGACCCCGACTACCGACCGAAGGACACCGATGTCCTTTGCCTGTTCCGGATCACGCCGCAGGATGGCGTCGATGCGGTGGAGGCCGCCGCGGCGGTGGCCGGCGAATCCAGTACCGCCACCTGGACCGTGGTCTGGACCGACCGGCTGACCGCATGCGACAGCTACCGCGCCAAGGCCTACCGGGTCGATCCCGTGCCGGGGCAACCGGGTCAGTACTTCGCGTGGGTGGCCTACGACCTGATCCTGTTCGAGGAAGGCTCCATCGCCAACATGACGGCCAGCCTGATCGGCAACGTGTTCTCGTTCAAGCCGCTCAAGGCGGCGCGGCTGGAAGACATCCGCATCCCGGTGGCTTACGTGAAGACCTTCAAGGGCCCGCCGACCGGCCTGGTGGTCGAGCGGGAACGGCTCGACAAGTTCGGCCGTCCGCTGCTGGGCGCCACCACCAAGCCCAAGCTGGGCCTGTCCGGCCGCAACTACGGCCGCGTGGTGTACGAGGGGCTGAAGGGCGGGCTGGATTTCATGAAGGACGACGAGAACATCAACTCGCAGCCCTTCATGCACTGGCGCGACCGCTTCCTCTACGTGATGGACGCCGTGAACAAGGCGAGCGCCGCCAGCGGCGAGGTGAAAGGCAGCTACCTGAACGTCACCGCCGCCACGATGGAAGACATCTACGAACGCGCCGAGTTCGCGAAGGAACTCGGTTCGGTCATCGTCATGGTGGACCTGGTGATTGGCTGGTCGGCTATCCAGAGCATGGCCAACTGGGCGCGCAGGAACGACATGATCCTGCACATGCATCGCGCGGGGCACGGCACCTACACGCGGCAGAAGAACCACGGGGTGAGCTTCCGCGTGATCGCCAAGTGGCTGCGCCTGGCCGGCGTCGACCACCTGCACACCGGAACGGCGGTCGGCAAGCTGGAGGGCGATCCGATGACGGTGCAGGGCTACTACAACGTGTGCCGCGACAGCTACACGTCGCAGGACCTGCCGCGCGGCCTGTTCTACGACCAGGATTGGGCCGACTTGCGCAAGGTGATGCCCGTGGCCTCCGGCGGCATCCACGCCGGCCAGATGCACCAGTTGCTCGCCCTGTTCGGCGACGACGTGATCCTGCAGTTCGGTGGCGGCACGATCGGCCATCCGGCCGGCATCCAGGCCGGCGCAGTGGCCAACCGCGTGGCGCTCGAATGCATGGTCAAGGCCCGCAACGAAGGCCGCGACATCCAGAGCGAAGGGCCGGAGATCCTGCAGGCGGCGGCGCGCTTCTGCACGCCGCTGAAGCAGGCGCTCGACACCTGGAAGGACGTGTCGTTCAACTACGCATCCACCGACACCAGCGATTTCGCCACCACGCCATCGATGGCCTGAAGGAGACCCGCACCATGATGAGCAACCCGACCGGCCGCATCACGCAAGGCCAGTTCAGCTTCCTGCCAGCGCTCAGCGACGCCGAGATCACGCTGCAGATCGCGTACGGCCTCGACAAGGGCTACGCCTGGAGCGTCGAATACACCGACGACCCGCATCCCCGCAATACCTACTGGGAGATGTTCGGCGCGCCGATGTTCGACCTGCATGACGCTGGCGGCGTGATGATGGAGTTGCAGAATTGCCGCAAGACCTTCCCGAGCTACTACATCCGGCTGATGGCCTTCGACTCGACGCGCGGCGTGGAGACCATCACGATGAGCTTCATCGTCAACCGGCCCGCCGACGAACCCGGATTCGGGCTGGTGCGACAGGAAGCCAATGGCCGCTCGATGCGCTACACCGTGCACAGCTACGCCACCGACCGGCCCGAGTCCCAGCGCTACGGCGCCTGAGCGGCACGCACCGGGTCCGCCACATGACCGCACCGCTGTACTCGATTCCGGGCCCCAGGGCCGACGCCGTGCCCGCGGCAGCGGTCGAGCCGTTTGCGCCGGCGCGCTCGGTGGCCGACGTGCTGGCGCAGAGCCAGGTGGAGCCGGTGATGGACGATCTGGAGCGCGACCTGGTCGGCCTGAGGCCGGTCAAGACCCGCATCCGCGACATCGCCGCCCTGCTCGTCATCGACCGTTTGCGCGCGCAGCACGGCCTGGCCGCCCAGGCACCTTCGCTGCACATGTGCTTCACCGGCAACCCCGGCACCGGCAAGACCACGGTGGCGCTTCGCATGGCGCGGATCCTTTACAGCCTGGGCTACGTGCGCAAGGGACACGTCGTGAGCGTGACCCGCGACGACCTGGTGGGCCAGTACATCGGCCACACCGCGCCCAAGACCAGGGAAGTCCTGAAAAAAGCGATGGGTGGCGTGCTGTTCATCGACGAGGCGTACTACCTGTACCGGCCCGAGAACGAGCGCGACTACGGCCAGGAGGCAATCGAGATCCTGCTGCAGGTGATGGAAAACCAGCGCGACGACCTCGTGGTGATCCTGGCTGGCTACAAGGACCGCATGGACACCTTCTTCCAGTCCAACCCCGGCTTGAGCTCGCGCATCGCGCACCACCTCGACTTTCCCGATTACGACCCGGCCGAGCTGCTCCAGATTGCCGACCGCCAGCTCGCGTGCGCGCACTACCGCTTCGGCACGGATGCCCGCGAGGCATTCGATTCCTACCTGAAGCGGCGCATCAGCCAGCCGCACTTTGCCAATGCGCGCAGCGTGCGCAACGCGCTCGACCGCGCCCGCCTGCGCCAGGCGAGCCGGCTGTACGCCGATCGCGACAGCGCACTCACGGCGGAGGCTCTCAGCACCCTTGCCGCGAGCGACATCCTGGCCAGCCGCGTGTTTGCCGGCAATGAAGGAAATGCGCCATGACGACCCCTCCCCTGCGCGCGCTGATCTTCGACGTCGACGGCACGCTGGCCGACACCGAGCACGCGCACCGTGCCGCGTTCAACGAAGCCTTTTCCGAGGCGGGACTCGAATGGCACTGGGACGAGCCGCTCTACACGCGGCTGCTGGAAGTCTCTGGCGGCAAGGAGCGCATCGCACATTACTGGAAAGAGGTGCGCGGCGACGTCAAGTCCATCGACGCCGGCGCGCTGGCCGACACCGTGCAGCACATACATGACCACAAGACGGCCGCCTACGAGCGCATGGTCCACGAAGGTGCCGTTCAACTGCGTCCCGGGGTGCTCAGGTTGATCGAGTCGGCATTCCGCGCCGGAATGCGCCTGGCCATTGCGACCACGACTTCGCCAGTCAACATCGCCGCGCTGCTGCGATCGGCGATGGGGCCGGACTGGTCTTCTTTCTTCCAGGTGATCGAAGACGCGTCGACCGCGCCGCACAAGAAGCCGCATCCGCAGGTCTACCTGCAGACGCTGCAGCGCCTGCAACTTCCGCCGTTCGAATGCATGGCGTTCGAGGATTCGGCCAATGGCCTCAAGGCCGCGCGCGCGGCGCGTCTGGCAACGGTCATCACACCCAATTCGTTCACCGCCCGCCATGACTTCACCGGGGCGCTGCGGGTCGTCTCGAGCCTGCGGGGCACGACGATTGCAGACCTCCAGGACTGGCATGGGACGAGCCAGGCCAAACCGAATCCTTGACATGAAGGAACTGCCATGCCCTTGTCCCAACGCTTCACTCTCACGCGATACCTCATCGAACAACGCAGGCGATTCCCGGATGCCAGCGGCGACTTCAATGCATTGATCCTCGACGTTGCGCTGGCATGCAAGGCGATCGCACGCGCCGTCGCCTTCGGGGAACTGGGCCACGCAACGAACCAGCAAAGCGGCGAGCTTGAGACACGGAAGCCGCTGGATGTCGTCAGCAACCAGGTCTTCACCCACATGAACGAGTGGGGCGGCCACTGCGCCGGCATGGCCTCGGAGGAGATGGAGGAGTTGCACCAGATTCCCGCGCAGCACCCGCGCGGGAGGTACCTGCTGGTGTTCGATCCGCTCGACGGCGGCTCCAGCAACATCGAGGTGAACGTGTCGGTGGGTAGTGTCTTCAGCGTGCTGCGCGCGCCGCCGGACGTGATCGAAAGCGGTCGCGACGTGATCGAAGCGGATTTCCTGCAACCGGGCGCGGCCCAGGTCGCGGCCGGCTATGCCTTGTATGGGCCGACCACGATGCTGGTGTTGTCCGTGGGCAATGGCGTCGCCGGATTCACCCTCGATCCCAACCTGGGCGAGTTCATGCTGACCCATCCGGACATCCAGGTCCCGCCCGAATCGCAGGAGTTTGCGATCAACGCCTCCAACAGCCGCTTCTGGGAAGCGCCGGTCAAGCGCTACGTCGACGAATGCCAGGCGGGCAAGACCGGCCCGCGCGGCAAGGACTTCACGATGCGCTGGATCGCATCGATGGTGGCCGAGGCCCACCGCATCCTGATGCGCGGGGGCGTCTTCCTGCATCCGCGCGATACCCGCGATACCCGCGACCCCGCGGCGCCGGGCCGGCTGCGCCTGCTGCATGAGGCCAACCCGATCGGATTCATCATGGAGCAAGCCGGCGGGCGCGCGAGCACGGGGCGCCAGCCGATGCTGGGCGTGATGCCGACGTCGCTGCACCAGCGGATCGGCCTCGTGTTCGGCTCCCGATGCGAGGTCGAGCGCATCGAGCGGTACCACCGCGAACCGGCGGGCGCCGAACTGGAGAGCCCGCTGTTCGGGAAGCGCAGCCTGTTTCGCGCATGAACGGTTCAACCTCTCGAGGCCATCATGTCTGAGCGCCACCCCATCATCGCGATCACCGGATCTTCAGGCGCCGGGACCACCTCGGTCACGCGGACCTTCCAGGACGTCTTCCGTCGCGAAAGCGTGAACGCCGCAATCATCGAGGGCGACAGCTTCCACCGCTACGACCGCAAGGAAATGAAGCTGCGCCAGGCCGAGGCCGAGAGCGCAGGCAACATGAACTTCAGCCACTTCGGCGCCGAGAACAATCTTTTTCCCGAACTCGAAGCACTGTTCAGCGATTACGGGTCCACAGGCGTCGGCAAACATCGCAAGTACTTGCATGACGCCGACGAGGCGGCGCCCTACCAGCAGGAACCCGGGACCTTCACGCCGTGGGAAGACCTGCCCGAGGGCACCGACCTGCTCTTCTACGAGGGCTTGCACGGGGCGGTGGTGACGCCCGAGGTGAACGTCGCGCGGCATCCGGATCTGCTGATCGGCGTCGTGCCGGTGATCAACCTGGAATGGATCCAGAAGCTCTACCGCGACAAGACGCAACGCGGCTACAGCACGGAAGCAGTGACCGACACGATCCTGCGTCGCATGCCCGACTACCTGCACTACATCTGCCCGCAGTTCAACCACACGCACGTGAACTTCCAGCGCGTGCCGATCGTGGACACCTCCAACCCCTTCACCGCCCGCAACATCCCGACGGCCGACGAGAGCATGGTGGTCATCCGCTTCGCACAACCCAAGGGCATCGACTTCCAGTACCTGCTCAACATGATCCACGACTCCTGGATGTCGCGCGCCAACACCATCGTCGTACCCGGCGGAAAGATGGAACTGGCGATGCAGCTCATCTTCACGCCCTTCATCTGGCGAATGATGGAACGACGCCAGCGGGCGCTGGGTGCGATCTGATGCGCAAGAACGACAAGGCCTTCCTGTACGAACTGGTGATGTTCGACCTGGACGGCACGTTGATCGAGACCGCGCCCGAAATTTGCGACGCCGTGAACGACACCTTGCGTCAACTTGGACTGCCTGCCGTGACACAGGCCCAGGTGGAGCGCTGGATCGGACACGGCACCCACGAGCTGCTGATCGAAGCCCTGGCCTGCGCCACCGCGAGCGATGCATCAACGGTGCGGACCAGCGAGAACCTGGCCTCCACAGCCGCTGCCTTCGACCGCCATTACCAGCAGCGCTGCGGCACGCGCAGCCGTCCGTATCCCGGGGTGCGCGAGGCCCTGGCGTACCTGCGCACCAGCGGCACGAAGCTTGCCATCGTCACCAACAAGGAAGGCCGCTACACCGAGACCGTCCTCGGTGTGCACGACTTGATGACCAGTTTCGACCGCGTCATCAGCGGCGACACCCTGGCTGCCAGGAAGCCCGATCCCGCGGGCGTGCAAGCCTGCCTGGTCGAGTTCGGCGTGCCCCGGGCGCGCGCACTCTTCGTTGGCGACTCCTCGATCGACGCCGCCACGGCGCGCAACGCGGGCGTGGCGGTGTGGCTGCTGCCCCATTGGCTACAACATGGGTGCGCCCATTCAGCAGTGCTGCCCTGATCGGGTGATCGAAGGCTTCTGCGCTTTCACTGCGGCAGCGCGGCCTTTCAATTGACCGTTCGTGTCGCCTGCATCGGGGGGTTGGACGCAGCGTCAGTTCATGCGCTTGACCGCAGCGATCCATTTGGCGAAGGCATCCATCTGGGCGGTGACGAACTTTCGCGTCGCCTCGTCCGTGCATTGGCCTGCCGCGTCGAACTTCAGGGCTGCGTCGCCGATGAACACCTCGGGCTTCACGAGCGTCATGGCGTTGACGAATAGCAGCACCTTTCGCAGGTCGTACTGAACCCTCGCACCGCCTCGGGGACCGGGCGTTGCCGTGACGATGGCGACCGGCATGTGCGCGAAAGGCTGGTCCTCGCCGCGGCTGATCCAGTCGATCGCGTTCTTCAGCATGCCGGGGATCGAGAAGTTGTATTCGGGCGTCGCGATGACGACCCCATCGGCACGCCGGATGCGCTCTCGCAGCGCGGCGACGGAGGGTGGCAATCCATGCGCGGCAAGAACGTCGGCATCGAAAGGCGGAACGTCGCGCCACTCGACGACTTCCATGTGCATGTCTTGCGGCATCGATGACGCTGCCAGCTTCAACGCCATTCTGTTGAGAGATGCGGCGCGAAGGCTGCCGCAGAGGCCAACGATGTCCAGGGCGCTCATGGCCTGCATTCACCGGCGGGCACCGCGTCGTGCACCGGCAGCCGCGCCGGCAACGCACCCCGTAGCGCATTGCACACGACGATGGCCTCGGCCCGTTGCAGATCCGCCCATCTCAGGCTGCGCTCGGTCGCGCCCCAGTGCGCGTCATCTTCAAGCAGGCAGGCACGCATCACGCCGGGCAGCGCGCCGTCGGTGACCGGGGGGGTGCACCATCGGCCATCGATCCTGAGGAACACCGAGGTGCGTCCGCCTTCGACGAGGCGGCCGTCCGCGGTAAAGAACAAGGAGTCGAATGCACCGGCACGCTCGGCCGCGCGCACGCCCTCGTCATAGACATTGCGCAACGTGGTCTTGTGAGCGGCCAGCGGGTTGAAGTCGGGCAGGCGCTCATCGGCCACCCGCAGCGTGACAGTCCCGCCTGCCAGTGCGGCAAGCGGTGCGTGCTGGAGTTGCAGCCGTCCGTCATGGCGCAGTGCGAGGCGCAGCCGCCAGCGCGCACCGGGCGCACCGGGCGCACCGGGCGCCAACGCAAGCGTGCACTCCAACAGGGAGGCGACGGCCAGCGCACGATCGAACCGGAAACCCAGCACGCACGCGCTTTGCGCCATCCGCGCCAGATGCCGATCGAGGTTGCGCACAGCGGGCCGCGCGCCCTCGTCCGAGACCGCGAGCATGGTCTCGAACAACTCGAAGCCGGGGTCCAGGCCGGTCAGGAAGCGCGCCTTCAGATTGCTTTCCTCCAACTCGTCGGCAGCCCGGCTGTCCGCCACGATGCCGGCGCCGATGCCGAGGCGCGCGGGTCGCAGTCCCCGCGTCTCGCGCCCCAGCGTGAGCGTACGGATCGCCACCGACAGGCAGAAGTCGCCGACCTGCGCCGCGCCCCAAGGCGCATCCATCCAGCCGATGGCACCGCAATAGAGGCCGCGGGGTGTGGTCTCCAGGCCGGAGATCAATTGCATCGTGTGGTGCTTGGGCGCGCCGGTGATGGAGCCGCAGGGGAACGCGGCGCGCAACACGTCCGGGAAACCGAGCCCAGGCTTCAGGCGAGCCTGCACCGTGGACGTCATCTGGAAAAGCGTGCTGTAGCTCTCGACCGCGAACAGCGCATTCACCTTCACGCTGCCGATCTGGGCTATGCGGCCGAGGTCGTTGCGCAGCAGGTCCACGATCATCACGTTCTCGGCCCGGTTCTTGACGTCGATCGCCAAGTGGCGCGCAGTCTCGCTGTCTCCTTCGGGGCCCTGCACTCGCGAGCAGCGCGAAGCCGTGCCTTTCATGGGCCGGGCGGTGAGCAAACCCTCCTCGTGGGACAGGAAGAGTTCCGGCGAGCACGAGAGCACATGCGTCACTGCATCGCCGGATTCGCCCGTCTCAGGCAACGCGATCAGCGCACCAAAGGAAACGGGCTGGCGATTGCGCAGTTGCCGGTACAGCGCCACCGGCGATCCATAGGCCTGTGCCCGCAGCCGGAAGGTGTAGTTGACCTGGTAGGTCTCGCCGGCAGCGATGGCCTCCTGGATTCGCGCGATGGCTTGCATGAACGCCGGCGGGTCGACGCTGGGCGACAGGTTCATCACGCCGGCCGCAGGCACTGGGTCGTGTTCGAGGCCGGCGAGCCAATCGCCCGCCTCGTCGGCCGAGAGCCGCGAGAGGTCACGGAACATCAGCACGCGCAGCGCGGACGCGTCGTCCTTGCCGAGTCGCTCGTGGCCCGCCCGCAAGAGCTTGGCACCCCATTCGTAATCCGCCAGCAGCACCGCATGCAGGCCGCTGCGCAGGTCAGCGTCCACACGACCCCACATCGCATCGAGCGCGGCAGGATCGGCGCAGCGATGCTCGCGCAGGAAGCCCTGGTAAAGACGGCTCGTGGGGTGCTCGCGCGTTGCCGCGCGATCGTCGAGCAGCGCGAAGCACGGACTTTCTGGACGCGATTCAGCGCGAGAGATATGCAGGGTCATTGCCGCTATTGTGCGGTGATCAATTCACCCTTGCCGCCGGCTGAAAGATCACCGAGGTGCCGATCGATGCGCCTGCCTGGCAGGCCCGCAAATGGCCCCCCTTGCTGCGCGAGATGGCGCGCAAGCAGTTGCCAGATCACCGCTGCAGAACCGATTGCCGGAACGAATGTCGGTGCCATCCCGAAGCTTGCGGATTCCGAAGCGAGCACCACGCTGCCGCGCCGCATTCCGTATCCGACGTGCGCGCCAACGCGCCCGCCGACGGCGATCGTTCCGGCCACCATGCGCGACGCGAGGAAGTCACCGGCATTGCCATGCACGATGGCGCTGCCGCGCCGCATGCGGTCGCCAAAGCGCGTACCCGCGTTGCCCATGACGATGAAGATGCCGCCGCGCATGCCATCCATGCTTCCCGGAAGCGTGCTGGCTGCGAAGTCGTCCACATCGCCCTGCACGGTGAGTTTGCCGCCCGCCATTTCGCATGCGGCCAGCAGGCCGGCGCGACCCTCGACAAGGAGTTCGCCCGCGCTCATGCCTCCGCCGGCATGGTGGCCGACGTTGCCCGTGACCCGGATGCTGCCGCCGGCCATCTTCCAGCCGACGCGATCGAAACGCGACAGGTCGCCGTCGAACAGCAGCGCATCTCTTTTTTCGTGCGGCTCGATGCGGAAGAATTCGGCCAGCGGGACTGATGCGTTGCCATATCCCACCGGCAGGCGCTCGACCTCGGCGGCCGACATTTCGGCCAGCGCCGTCGGCGTCACGCCCCGCAGGTCGACCCGCAGCGCGGGCGGGGCCTTGAGCGTGAAACGCCAGCCGCTCATGGCGCCGCCCCGCCATCCAGCAGCTTGTGCAGATGGAAATGAAACGGACCCAGCTTGCCGCCATAGTTGCCCGCCGAGATGCGCAACAGTCCCCCGGCCGCTCCCAGCGCAATGCCGGCAATCATGCCCACGCGCATCGCTGCGCCGACATCGGCTTCGGTCAGGCCATCGATCACGATCTCCATCACGCAGCGCGTGCGGGGCGTCAACTCGCTGCTGGCCAAGAGGCCATGGAGGCCGGGGCAGAAAGCGTCGTTGGTCGATGCGCTCAGCGCTGCGTACTTGCTGCCCACTTTCGAGCCGGAGCGAACCACTCCGCCGGGAAATGGAAGGATCACGTTGGGGAGCGCCTTCATGGCGAGCGCCGCGGCCTCGGCAATGGCCAGTGCGCTGTCCGTGTCCGTGCACAGCAGCAGCAAGTTGCCGCCGCCCACGCCCTTGACCACTGCCGTGGTCTCCTGCGCAACGAACTCGCCATCCATCACCGGCACGCGCCAATAGCGAATTCCGTCGATCACCTTGGACATCTGCCAGCCATCGCCGAAGAAGCGCAGGTTTTTTCCGAGCGCGATGGCTTCGCCTTCGGCAATGCCGGCGAAGACCGCGGTCGTCGGGCATGTCATCACGCATTGGCCGACGCGCCGCTCGACCTGCTTGGCCAGTTCCTTTCCCGACATCGAGAAGATCAGCACGCTGAGGCCCGGGCGTCCGTCGGGTGTCTCGTCCGGGCCGAGTTCGCGTTCGATCGCCGCCTCGCATCCACAGCCGATGACCGACGTGGCAAACCCGGTTGCCGATACCGCTGCGTGGCGCGCCCAGGTGAGGTTGTGCGCGGTGATGACGAGGCGCGTGGCCTTCATCGGAAAGGCCTCGGCGAAGGTGTCGTCGACCTGCACGCCGTTTTGCACCAAAGCTTCGGGCGGCGGGGCGGCGCTCATGACGTGCCCTTGAAACACGCGGCCGGCAGCAACCGCCCGCCGTTGCAGCAGCTGCACAGTTCGTCGTGACCGATCGCAATGCGATCGAAGTTCACCGAGCCATGCGCCGCCAGGTGCTTGCGCAGGGTCTTCTCGACGGTGCGGTCGAAATCCGGTTCGACGAAGTGCGTGCCGCCGACGGGCACAGCGGTGATCTTTCCACCACGCGCCACCATGGCGCCATCCTTGAAGACGTATTCAGGCGTCGTGAACATGGCTTCGCGGTCAGCCTGTTCACGGTACAACGCGATGTCCGCCGCCGCGCCAACGCCGAGGTGTCCCCTGTCGGCAAGGCCCAGCAGCCGCGCAGGCGCAGCGCGCGTCATGATCGCGATTTCGCGCAGCGTCAATTCGCGAGTGATCGACCGCAACGCGCAATTCGCGGCCACCTCCGGATGCAGTTTCGCCAGCTGTTCTTCCCGAAATGATCTGTCCATCAACAACCTGATGAGGTGGGGGTAGCTGGTGAACGGTCCGCCGTTCGGGTGATCCGTGGTCAGCACCACGCGCCACGGGTCCGTGACGAGAAGGAATATCTCCAGGCCGATCACCCATTGCAAGGCATTCACATAGCTCTGCTCGCGGTACCTGAACGGAACGACCCCACAGCCGGCTTCGCATTCGATGTCGCTGCCGGCCCACTTGCGCGGGTTCGCAAGTCCGGACTGCGCATGCTGGCGCATCGTGTCGCCGGAGGTCGTGACGGTCTGGCCGAACATGATCTGTCCGACGTCGATGCTGACGTTCGGGTTGGCATTGACGGCTTCGGCAAGTTGCAGCGCAGCCGATGAAAACTTCTTCGGTCCGTCGGTGCCGTAGGCGTGGAACTGCACGTGCGTCAGGTGCGCGGGCAAGCCCTCCAGGGCGCGGATGGTCTCCAGCGTCGATTCGATGTTGCCCGCCGCGCCCAGGTTGCTGCCGTGGATGTGCAACGGGTGCGGCACGCCGAGTTCGCGCAGGGCCCGTGTCAGCGTCTGCACCACCTGGCGCGGCGTCACCTGCCAGTGAACATGGCGCTCGTCGACGTCCAGCTTGCGCTGGTTGAACTTGAAGGCCGAGATGCCCGCCGGATTCACCACCTTGACGCCCATCGCCTTGGTGGCACGGATCGTCCAGCCCATGTAGTCGCGGATGGTCTCGAAGTTGCGTCCGCCCTCCCCGCCCTCCGCCAGCAGTTGCAGGAACAGTTCGTCATTGCCCAGCATGACGTAGGCGCCGTGGTCGAGGATCGGCGTGTCGCCCATTTCCATGTGCGCCTGCCGTGCGTTGCTGGCGATCATCGCCGGCTCGAAGGCGGCGGTGTAGCCCATCTCCACGTAGCGATAGCCGGTGGCCAGCGTGCCGGGCACGCAGCCGCCGCAAGACGCCAGTTCCAGTGCATTGGCCGGCAACGCGATCGGATCGCCGTCGGCACGCTGCAGCTCCGGCATCAGCAGGCGCGCCAGGTTGGTCTTGCCGCCGCCGATGTGGGTGTGCATGTCGATGCCGCCGGCCATCACGACGCAGCCACTCACGTCGATCTCGGCATCGACCGGATCGCCGGAAGCGAGCGCTGCGATGCGGCCGTCCTGCAAATACAGGTCTCGCACCCCGTCTTCCGGCTGGGTCGGGTCGATGACGAGAGCGCCGCGCAGGCGCAGGCGGGTCACGCCGCGCTCCTTGCCCGCAGGGCCTGCACGCCGAGCAGGAGGTCCGCGAGCACGCGGTCCAGCGTGGGCAGCGTGTCGCGATAGAGCGAATCCAGTGGGAGCAAGACACCGCCGTCGGCACGAAACAGGTGGCCGGTCGACCCGATGCCCGGCGTCGACACCGGAATGAAGGCACCGCCGCTGCGTGACGCCAACGGCGCCAGGCCGGGATGTCCCAGCAGGATGAGCGGCAGCCGGGTCGCGGGTGGTGCGCAGGTGGCGTCGAAGCTGGAGACCCACAGCAGGCTGTCGACGGCGCCATCGGCCAACAGGCGGGGCGTGTCGAAGCACAGCGGCTCGTGCTCAAGACCGGACGGGCCGGCACGCGAGCGCAGGGGCAGGCCCGAGAGCCAGGTGAAGACTTCGTTGACCGTGCCCGCGCCGTTGCCGCCACCGAGCCACATCGCGGCCGCCCGCTGGCCTGTGTTCAGCGTGCCGACAATGCGACCGACCATCTCGATGATCAACTCCCCCTGCGCCGGCAATCGGCCGGTCTGGCCGACGATCACCGCGTAACGCGCCTCACGCAATCGTTCGGCGAGCGCGGCGAGCGCCGCAGGTCCATCGCGCACTGCACGTCGCGCCACCAGCGCCGACAGCAGCGCCACCGTCGAGAACAGGTCACCCTGCAGCGGCACCGCTTCGGTCGTGACGCCGCCGCGCCCCCCAAGTGCCGCCAGCGCGGCGACATCGGCTGCCGTGCCGCCCAGAAGCATCACATGCCGCTGCGGCACGACGGACTCGCCCACACCGGCTCGCGCGAAGAACTCGGCTGCGTCGCCGGTCGGCAAGCCGTCCAGGCAGACGATCAGGTCGGCCCGGGTGCGCACCTCGGCGAGCGTCGCGGAGAAGCCGCCCCGATCCTGCAACGCACGCACGCCCCGCATCAGTGCGCCATCGTCGGCTGGGTCGCAAATCGCGCCCGTCGCACAAGCCAGGCGGTACAAGGCGCGCGCGCCCGCCACGTCGGTACCCAGTCCACCGAACAGCGGCTGGCCGCTGGCGACGAGGATGGCGGCGGCGGCAGCGACCGCGTCGGCCAGTTCGCAGTCCCGCCCGCCGACCTGCGGCTTCGCATTCGACGGTGTTGCCGGAAACCGCGCAAGTCCGGCACGTGCGCTTTCGCACTCGCCCTCGGCCAGTTCGAGCGATGCCCCGACCCGCACCCGCAGGTTGTCGCAGAGCAACACACAGAATGGACAAGTCCAGCGAATCAGGCCGGATTGGATCGCAGGGAGGGGTTCGGTCATGTGCCTTGGCCTCGCGTGACGCAAGCGACGTGCCCACCGAAGGCGCGCAGACGCCAGCCTGGATCGGCAAGTTGCAGCGATCAGAAGCGAGACAGTGTGTCGCGCCCTTGTTGCACTTCTAACGGCGAGCGTGGCGTTGGCGGCCCGTGTCCGAGGCGATCGTGCTGGCACGAATCGTGATGCAGAAACCCCATGAGACGAAGCCCCTTCCGGTTTCGTCAGCCGCTCGTACGGGGCACCCCCCCATCGTGCAGCGCGCTGGCCACCAGCCAGGCCCCGGCGCCGGCGTCGCGCGCTTGCGCCAGATCCTCCGGGTTGCGGATGCCGCCGGCACCGACCACGAAGGTCGAAGGCGATTTGCGTCGTACTTCGGCCAGTGTTTCCAGATCGGGACCGGCGCCGGCGCCGACACGCTCCAGCGTCATCACGATCACGCGGCGTGGCCACAATTCCGGCGCATCCCAGCAACCGGCGATGTCCAGATGCTGGCCGTCGCGGCGGTCGAGCGACAGCACGCCATCATCATCGGCGCGCGCCCCGCTGAAACACTGCGCGAGTTCCGGACGCGATGCCAGCGATTCGCTGCCGAAGACAGCAACCATCTGCCTGCCGGCGCTGCCGAGTTCGAGCCGCAGCGCGTCGGCCGCCTGCGCGGTCGCAAAGCCGGCGTCCAGCCACAGTTCCAGCCGGGGCAATGCCTGCGTCAGGGTGCGCAGGACGGCCGACTGGACCGGGCGCCCCATCAAGGCGTCGAGGTCGGCCACGTACAACTGGTGGGTTGCACAGTGGTCGCAGAGGATTCTTGCCACGGTCACCGGGTCGCTGCTGCCGCACAGCCGCGACACGATCGGTCGATAGGCCTGGCGGTCGCCGCGCACGGCACGCACCACCTGGCCCTGCATGAGGTCGATGACGGGAATGAGGTTCATGTCGAACGGACAAGCGAAATGGAGGAGCGCCGGGGCGATGAGGAAGAGGATCTTCGTTTACGAGTACCTGAGCGCTGGCGGGGAGATGGCGGGCGAGTCGCCGGCAGGCGAACACGCAGCCGCCGACGATCTGCTGGCCATGGGCCAGTCGATGCGGGATGCCATCGTGGCCGACCTGCTCAGCCTGGAAAATTATGACGTCTCGGTCGCCACTTGCAATCGCGCGACGGCTGTACCGCAACCTGCGGGCGCAGTGAGGGCGCGGGACGGTGAGTCGCCCTTCGACTTCGTTGCGCGCCAGGGCGATGCGCATGACCTGGTCTGGGTGGTCGCGCCGGAAACCGAAGGCTTGTTGGCGAAGTTCCGGCAATGCGTGGACCGCGGCCGCTGGCTGGGCTGCGATGGTCCGGCGATCGCACTCACCACCGGAAAGCGCCGCACCCTCCTGCGACTCGCCGAGGCTGGCATTGCGACACCCCTCGCATTTGAAAACGCGCCCGAGACTGCACGCTGGGTCGTCAAGCCCGACGACGGCGCCGGCGCCGTGGCGACGAGCCTGCACCCCTCGCGCAAGGCGGCGCTCGACGCGTCAAGGCACGCCTGCGCCAATTCCGCGATGGAGATCGAGCCGTGGGTCGAAGGTCCGGCGCTGAGCTTGTCGCTCCTTTGCGGTCCCGCGCATACCGAGCTCCTGAGCGTCAACCGGCAGATCCTGGCCGTCGATGCGCACGGCCTGGTTTCCTTCCGTGGCGTCGAAGTGAACGTGATGGCCGCCGCCGATCCCCGCGCGGCCGCTCTGGTCGCGCTGGCCGAGCGCATCGGCCACGCCATCCCCGGCCTGCGCGGCTTCGTCGGCGTCGACGTCGTCTGGCACGCGGAGCGCGGCCCGGTGGTGATCGAGATCAATCCACGCGTGACCTGCGCCTATGCCGGCTTGTCGGACGCCCTGGGCCGCAACGTGGCGCGTGACGTGATCGGGGCGCATGGCCGTGCCGACGCATGGGCCGATTCATCGAAAGCGATGCATGCCTGAGCGCACCGTCATCGGCTGGGACATCGGCGGCGCCCACGTCAAGGCCTGCATGCTGCAGGGCGGCGCGGTGCTCGACGTGGCGCAGTGGGCTTGCCCGCTGTGGCTGGGCATGGACAGGCTCGATGCGGTGCTGCACGCCGCGCGCCTGCGCTGGAGCGGCCTGCGGGAAGCAGAGCATGCCGTCACGATGACCGGCGAGATGGTCGACCTGTTCGCGAATCGCGAAGACGGCGTGTGCAGGATCGCGGACGGACTGGCGCGCTCGCTCGACTTGCGCTCTGTGACGGGCCATGGACCCGGATCGCTCCATTTCTTCGCCGGCGATGCTGGCTGGGGCCGCGTGGCGGAAGTCCCTGCCCTCTGGCATGCCATCGCGTCGGCCAACTGGCTCGCGACGGCGCGCCATGCCGCGCTGCGCTGGGATACCGGCTTGCTGGTCGACATCGGCAGCACGACGACCGACCTGATCGCCTTCCGCCAAGGTTGCGTCCTCGCGCCCGACCGCACCGACGCCCAGCGCCTGGCCAGCGGCGAACTCGTCTACCACGGCGTGGTGCGCACGCCGTTGTGCGCGCTGGCGCATCGCATCGACTGGCGCGGCATGCCGCACAACGTGATGAACGAGTTTTTCGCGACCACCGCCGACGTCTACCGACTGACCGGCGAACTGGACCCGGCCCACGACCAGCACCCGAGCGCCGACAACGCGCCCAAGGACCTCGACGCGACACGCCAACGCCTGGCCCGCATGATCGGGCTCGACCGGCGCGACGCCGCGGAGGGCGAATGGCTGGCCTTCGCGCGCAACTGGCGAGCCCTGCAGGTCACGCTGCTGGGCGACGAGATGCGCCGGGTGATCGCGACCCACGGCCTCGGGAGCGACGCGGTGGTCGTCAGCGCGGGTTGCGGCGCCTTCCTCGTCGGCGACGTGGTCGCGCAGGCCACGGCCGCTAATGCCGATGCACTGCGGCCACGGCCCGCGCACCGCCAGCTTGCCTACGGCCGCGATGTCGCCCGGTTCGCGGCACACCACGGCGCGGGCCGCGCGGCGATGCAGGCCTGGGCCCAGGTGTGCGCGCCGAGCGTCGCGGTGGCAGCGCTCTTCGACATGGACCAGTGACCATGTGGGTCGTCAAGATCGGCGGCAGCCTGACCCGAAACCCGATGCTTCCGGCATGGCTCAGCCTGCTGGCCGACTGCGGCGGCGGCCGCGTCATCGTGGTCTGCGGCGGGGGCGCCTTCAGCGACGCGGTCCGGCATGCCCAGGCGCATTGGCGGTTCGGCGACCTCAGCGCGCACAACATGGCCATCCTCGCAATGGCACAGACCGCGTACCTGATGCACGGCCTGAATCCCGCACTGCGGCTGGCCCGGACCAAGACCGACATCCGCCGTGTGCTGCACAAGGGACAGACGGCGCTATGGCTGCCCCTGGAGCTGCAAAGCGTTCGCAGCTCCGCCCGGACGACCTGGGACGTCACCTCCGACAGCATCGCGCTCGAACTCGCCCATCGCCTGAACGCGGAGCGCCTGGTATTGGTCAAGTCGTGCGCCGTCAACCCGCGCCTGAGCGTGGCCCAACTGAGCGAGGCGGGCATCGTCGACCGTGGTTTCAGTGGGCTGTCGGAGGGTGCGGCGTTTCCGATCGACGTTGTCAACCATGACGAGCTTGAGCGCATCCGGGCGCTGCTGCTGGGTGAGATCCGCTTCGTGGACGGCTGACAAGATGAAACACCCCCGATGCGCCTTCGGCGCCTCCCCTCAAGGGCCTCAAGGGCCACGAGGGGGCGCACCCAGCAGCCCGGCAAAGCCGGTTCCGCGGGTGCCCACGAACAGACTGACGCCAAGCCGAATCATCCATCCACGGCCGCAGGCGCGCAGCCGTGCATGAGCGCACTGAGCGCCCGCAGGCGCCGAGGGTCCAGCGCCGTGCTGCGGTCGCCCGCGCAGACCGCTGTCCTGAAGCCCGCGAAGTCGGGGTCGAGCGCACGCAGCAAGGGTTCATGCACGGCGCGCAGCGCGCCCGCCAGCCCGGCCATCTTGCCGGCCGCGCGCACCGTGGCGACGAACTCGCGCAGTGCATCCATCGGCAGCGCATCGAACAGGCTGCCGGCGCGCTTGTCGAAGGTGTCGGCCATCACTCCGGGGAAGCGCAACGCGCAGGCGTGGGCCACATGCGCCGGCTCCAGCCCCCGGTCGGCGATGAACACCGGCACGACGGGCCAGCCGCTGGCAGCGAGAGCGTCCAGCACGCCCGGCGCCTGCGGCACGCGCTCGATCCCGACCTTCACATAGTCGACGCCGCAGGCACCGACCGCATCGACACACGCCGCAATGCGCTGCGTCTCGTGCATCGGCACATCGCCGATGGTGGCGCTCACGGGCAGGCCGCTTCGATGCCGACGCAGCGCCGCGACGATTTCGCGGATGGTCGCAACCGGCAGTCCGCCCAGCGCACCGGCGCCCGGCTCCTTCAGGTCGATGAAATCGGCGCCGCCGTCCGCGGCAAGCAATGCTTCCTCGACACTTCGAACGCTGATAAGCAGTTTCATGACGACGCGCCCTTGCCAGTGACGGCGGTGGTGGTTTCGCGATGCCGCCGCACCGCCTCGACGAGCCAGCCCCAGGCTTCATGCTCCCCCGGCCCGGCCGTCTTGTCGATGGCGATCTGCAGGTACGCCATTTCGCTGTCGATCTTCTCCGGCGGCAACATGTGCAGCCGGCTCACCAGCACCGCGCCTTCGAGCACCGCCGCCTGTGCGCGGTTGAAGCCCGCGAAGCGCGCATGCACGGCCTCGTGCACCCGCGACATGTGCAGCACCGGGCGCTGGGCATCGTCGGTCGTCTCGGCCAGCGCCAGCTCCACGTGGCTCAAGGCGCAATCCAGGCGCACGCCCACGATGTGTTCGGCTGGCTGCGTCGGCCAGTCCCGGCGGCCGGTCACGCAGCCGGCGAAGACGCGGGTGTCGGTCACGATGTTGAGCACCGCGCAGCGGGTCGCGAGGATGTTGTCGTAGGTGGTCGAAGGCTTGAACGGCATCAGCACGACATGGCGGCCGCGGTAGCGCACGCCCATCGGTGCGACGTGCTTCCTGCCGTCGGGTGCAAGCGTGGTCACGACAGTCTCGAAGATCACGTCGTTCACTTGAAAGGCTCCTCGGTGGTCTTGCGTCGCGCCAGCGTCGGGCCCTGCGCGCACCAGCCGTCCGCATCCTCGGCGCGGCGCTCGACGGCGCAGCCCCAGTCCAGTGGCTGGTCCTGCACATAGCGCTTGCCCAGCTTGTGCGCGATCTCGGCATGCGCCAGTTCGACGCCCATGTAGAAGGCATGGGCCGCATCGTCTTCGAGGCCGAGTTGCGGCCACAGCTCGAAGGCGCCCTGGCCGGTGCGAAGTCCGTCGCGGTTGTAGACGTGGAGGCCGCAGGCGGACACCTGCACGCGGAAGTTGGGGTCGCGCACCTGCGCGGCAGTCGCGCCGATCTCTTCCGGCGTGTCGAGGAACGGACGCTTGGCATGCACGGTCATCAGCGCATCGCTCATGCCCTTGGGCAGCGTCTGGTGGCGACGCGCGGCGTGCATGATGCGGCGCGCCCAGTCGGCTTCCTTCACGGCACGCCGGGCATGGTTGCTGACCTGCGTGGTGAGCACCGCGGCCACGTCGAGTTCGGCGCAGATGCCGAACAGCAGCGCGTTGATGCCGCTGGTGTCCGCCTCGGTCAGCTCGGTCAGGTTGCCCACGCCCATCATGATCGGCGCCTCGGGCAAGCGCTCGCGCAGCCGGTGGTAGCGCACGAGCGAGGTGGCGAAGCCGAACGGGATCGGCTCGAGGATCGGGTCGGCGAGGAACTCCCTGCCCTCGCGCTGCATGCGCTCGACCGCCTCGTGCAGCGAGGCTTCGTCGGCGGGAACACGGGGGATCAGGACGGGAACGGACGACACCTCGTCCGCCACCCACAGCGTGTCCAGGTTCAGGCTGAGCAGGTAGTCGGCGCCCGCGCGGCCGCCGCACAGCAACTCGGCCGGATCGACCGAATCGACACTGACCCGGAAGCCCGCTGCCTTCAGCGCCTGGATGCTTTCCGCGAGGTGACCGAACTTCGTCTCCGGCAGGCAGCCCAGGTCGATGACGTCGGCGCCATCGGCGCGCAGGCGGGCCGCGCGCGCAAGGATCTCCGCAACGCCCAGACGCGGCGCGTCGACGATTTCGGCAAAGATCGCAACCTCGTACTCGTCCAGCGTGATGGGGCTGGCGGCGCGGTTGAAGAAGAGCGGCAGGTCTTTCAGTTCCTCGGGGCCGCGCTGCACCGCAATGCCGAAGTGCTGCGACAGCGCTTCCATGTCGCCGCGGCAGCGTCCCGGCAGGATGATGCGGTCGACGCCGCTCACCGGCAGCGTGACCCGGCGGCGGATCATGTCGGCCGTCATCAGCCCGGCCACCTGCAAACCCAGGTCGCGCACTTCCCAGGTAAAGGGCGCAGGCTCGATCCGGGACAGCACCCGTTGGAGGCTGGGCCGTGCAAGGTGCCCTGTCAGGAAGAGGATGTGTTCCATGCGAGCGAGAGTTCCTTCAGGCGGGCATCGAGGGCCGCCTCGAGTTCCACGGGCGAAGCGACGACGCGGCAGAAATCGATCGCGCGCAGCCGCTCCACGTTGTCCAGTTCGATGCGCCGGGGCCGCAGAGTGACCCACTTGTGCGGCGACTTCGTCACGACCACGGGTTCGGTGTCGCATGCGAACACGATGCCCGGAATGCGGAGCTTGCCGGCCTGGGCGAACATGTTGCTGGGCAGCGTGTCGCTGATGCCGAAGGCGCACTTGGCGACGGTGTTGCTGCTGGCCGGGGCGATGACGACGGTGTGATAGACGTCGTCGTACAGCATGCCCACCGGCACGCCGCTGGCGGTCTTGTCCCGAAAGACCCGGTAGCGCGGCTTCAGCGCGTCGAGCGGAAGCTTGTAGATCTCGAGCACTTCCTCGCCGGCGGCCGAGAGGAACAGGTCGACCTTCGGCAGGCGCGCAGCCAGCGCCATGGCCTCGTCCAGAAAATGCCCGGAGCCGGTGACGCACCAGGCAAAACGCGAACGCGGCTGGGAGTCTCCGGCCGGCATCGCGTCGCCGGGCGCCGGCCCGGCAACGTCGCTGATTTCAGTGGCTTCGCGGTGGTTGCTCTGGATGGGAGACCTCGGTCAGGAACTGGCGCCGAAGCCCCGGGCCGGAGCTTCCTGCGGTTCAGTTCGCCGCGAAAGGATGGCTCACGCTGCCCTTCTTGGCAACCACCTCCGCGGCCGTGGGCGAACCCGCCACCGCGCGCTTGATCGACTCCTTGGTCGCCTGGTAGTTGAAGTCCTGGATCTTCTTGTCGTCATCGGCCTGCCAGTGGATGAACACCCCGCAGCAGATGAACAGGTTGTCCGCTTCGTCCGCCGGAATCGTGCCGTCCTCCACGCAGTCCGCCACCGCCATGGCCACCGCGCGCTGCGCCGGCCCGAACATCTGCACCGCCTGCTTGGCCCCCTTGATCGTCACCTTGTTGAACAGCACCGTCGCCGGCTTGGCCAGCAGGTTCGGCGCAATCACCGCCAGCAGCGAGGTGAAGCCGTCCTTCTGATTGGTCAGCGCGTTCGCGAACGCACTCTCCGCAGGGCTGCCGCGCGGCCCGATGATCAGGTCGATGTGGGCCACTTCATTGCCCTCACCCACCAACGATTCACCCACCATCATGCGATCAATTTTTGCCATGGTCTTCAGTCTCCTGTATGCGTTCCCGGGCACGAGGACACCGGCCCCACTGGCCAGTGCAAGGCTTCGGGTATCACGTTCCGTGCCACCCGGGCGAGGTGCGCATCACGACGCGTCATGGCACGCGTCAGGGCACGCGTCAGGGCACGCTTCAGGGCGGCGTTGCCAGGCCCGCGAGCAGCAGCGCCGCCACCGTCAGATCGGCGGTCGTTCCGGGGTTGATTCGCGCGGCCTTGAGCGCGTCGTCCCACGCCGCGAATTCCGGATCGGCATCGAGTTCGGCGCTGCCGCATGCGCGCGCCAGCCAGCCCTGCGCCGCAGACATGACAGTGTGTGCCACGGCCTCGCCATGAATCCGAACAATGTGTGAATCCGCGATGCTGCCGAGCAGCGACAGGTAGAGACGCTGGACCGCCGCGGTCGTGCGGACGCCGGGAACCCTTCCCTTGACGCCCAGCGAGAACCCGGCACCAAGCGAGGCCGCGCCAATTTCGAACAGCAAGCCATAGCCGTCGCGGTACAGGCGCGCGATGCTGTCGCGGTCGGCCGCCAGCGCCATCGCTGCGCGCAGGCCGACGGTCGGCGGCTGCCGCACGTCCTCGTCCGGCGCCGTGCCGAGGCCGCCTGGGCTGGCACGGGCAATCGCGCGATAGGCCGCCTGCGCATCCACCACGCCGAGCGCCGCAAGCACGTCTTCGATGGCGGTGCGCAAGGGCGTGGCAGATGCCGCATCGGGCCGGCGGTCGATCGCGCATGCAATCGGCGCGCAGAGCAGCACGATGCCGAGGTTGGTATTGCATCCGGCCACCGCCCACGTGGCCTCGGTCGCAGCCTCGATGCGCTCGCCCACCGAAGCCCCGGCTTCGAACAGCGGCCCGGAAGCGGCCTCGGCGCTGGCGATGAAGATCTCGGCCGTCATGCCATGGCCCGGCGATGCCCGGCTCACGTTGCCCGGCTTGCGCACCGCCACGTCGAGCGCGCAGGCCTCGAGGAAACACGCCCTGGCCCGCTGCGTCGCGCGCTGGGGGATGTCCGCGGCGCTCATCTTCATGCGCGGCGCGGCGTCTTCGAATGCGCGTCGCCGCCGGCGAGCATCAGCCTGCGGTCGATGAGGTCGTCGACGAGGGCACGGGCGATGTTGAAGCCGGTCACGCGCTGCAGCCCCTGCCAGGCGGCGGCGCCGTTGACCTCGATGACCTGGATGCCGTGGCCCGGCCTCGCCCTCGCGCCCGGCCGCGGCGCCGATGGCATCAGGTCGACGCCCGCGTAATCCATGCCCAGCGCTTGCGCCGCGTCTTCGGCCAGCCTCGCGAGTTCCGGGGACAGGTCCGCCGGCTCGCAGCGCGCGCCCTGCGCGACGTTGTGGATCCAGTGTTCGCTGACCCGGCGCATGGCGGTGACGCTCCGCCCCCCGATGACCAGCACCCGCCAGTCGAAGCCCGGCGCCGTCGAGGCCGGCACGAAGCGTTGCAGATAGGCGAGCCCGCCGTAGGCCGCCCCGATGTCCGGCAGCGGGTAGTGCACGCCTTCCACGTCGCCCACGAGCCGCAGGCCCTTGCCCTGGGAACCGAACAGCGGCTTGAGCACCAGCGCGTGGCCGGCCGCGCCTTCCCGGATCGCGATGCGCTGCGCCTGCGCAATCGATTCCGTGGCCCAGGTCGGCGGCGTCGGAATGCCTGCCGCATGCAGCAACAGGCTGGTCATCGACTTGTCGACACTGCGTTCGATCGCGCGCGCGTCGTTGTAGACGGGCACCCCGAGTTCGCGCAGCGCATGCAGCACGCCGAGCCGCTTCGTCACCTGCTCGAAGGTGCCGCCGGCGATGCCGCGCACCAGCACCGCGTCGGGCAACTCGCGGCCAAAGCCGGGAATGACCAGGCCATGCCAGGCGGCCGTCGTGTCGATCCGGCAGTCCGCCAGGTCGACGCAGCGGCCGAGGCAGGCACGCGCCTGCAGCGCCGCCTGGAGCTGGCGCGTGTGCCAGCCGATCTCGTCGGTCATGATGGCCACGGTGAGACCGCAGGGCGATGCGGGGCTGGCCATCACGCCTCCTTGCGCCAGAGGCCCAGCAACAACGCCATGTCGAGACCGCCGGCGTGCCAGGTGTTGCCGCTGTCGATGTTGCTGACCCAGACCTCGGCCGGCGCGAACAAGGCGCCGTCGATCTTGTAGAAGTCGTAGTCGGCCGCTTTGAAGATGTCGGCGAACGGACGACCGTGGTCGCTCGCGTTGCGCGACGGCATCTGCCTCGCCAGCTCGCGCGCCGCCGCGTCGTCGCCGCGCACGTTGAGGTGCACCCGGCCACCGTAGAGGATCGCATCGTTGGTTCGTCCCATGGCTTCCACGCCGTCGGGGCTTGGAACGGGCAACGGCGCTGCGCCCGCGCCGCCGACGATGTTGCCGGGCGGGAATCCCAGCTGGTGCGCCTTGTGCAGTGCCGTCTCCAGCACGCGCGCCACCACCTGCGTGGTGCCGGCCAGGCTGCTCGTCGGCGTGAGGATCAGCGTCAACCCTTCGGCACTCAGACGGCAATCCCGAAGGAGCTTGTCGATGATCACCCTGGGTGGGGGCCGATCCACTTCCAGCACGAGCACGCCAGTCCCTGCGGTGTCGCGATAGCCGATGTCATCGAACAGCGTCTCCTTGCCAGCCAGCGCGCGCGCCGGACCCGAGCCGAGTGCGAAGAACTTCTTGCCGCCCGTCTCTTCCTTGCTGGCCGCCAGGCTCCATCCGGCGTACTGGCTGCCCATGCAGGCCAGCACCGGTTGCGAACTCCGTACCTCGATCCAGGTGGGCCAGCCCGCCTCCCCGCTGACGCTCAGGTGCGCCTGGCCGAGGCCACCCATGCAGATCTCGCCTATCAGCAGGCCCGCCGCGACGCTGCCCTGCACGGCGATGCCCGCGTCGACGATGCAGACACCGGACTCGTCGGGACGCACCTGCACGTCGAGCATGCCGGCCTCCGCGAGCAGGCGTTCGACCAGCGGCCGGGCGAGCGTGTTGACGCTGGGCTTCGACACGTCCAGCGCAGGCGACATGGGTGCGACGGGCGCCATCGGCGTCGGGGCGTCCGTCATCCGGAAGTCTCCAAGGACATCTGCACGGCCTCGCGGCGGCGCCGCAGCATCGCGCGTACCTCCTCGGCACTCGAACCGCTGGCGCTGACGCTGCACAGAGGCTCTCCGGCTTCGAACTGCAATGGGGCGATCGGCAGGTCATGGCAGTCCATGCGGGTGGCAAGACGCTTCGCCGCGGACTCGTCCAGCCAGACCGGGCGCCTGGCGTAGACGATCTCGCTGCCCTGGACGGGGGCCTTCTCGGGCTGAGGCGGCCACTCCGGCAGTTCGCCCTGGAGACAGGCGTCAACATGCGCCGCCACCATGCCGGGGAATGCCGCCAGACGGCGCAGGCGGCTGTAGAGCCCCATGCTCAAGGATGGCCGCGGATTGACTTCGAGCACGTTGAATTCATCGCCATCGAGCATGAAGTCCAGGCTGCCGAGGCCGCGCAGGGAGAAGGCCCGAGCCAACGCACGTACCGCCGCCGTGATTCGCGACCCCACTTCGACGGACACCGGTACCGGCCCGACCGCCCCGCAAAACACGAACGGGCACCCGGCCATCGGTCGCACGATCAGTTGATTGAATCCGAGCACCGACGCGTCGCTCGCGTTGGCGATGAAGGTCGCTGACATCGGGCTGCCCTGGACTTCGCGCTGGAAGTAGTGATGGACGCTCAAGGGCTCGGACGGCGCCGCGCCGCCCTCCGCCACGGCACGCCGAATGTGCGCCCCACCGCAACCGTGCGCATCCTTGATCAGCCATCCTGCCGGGTCCTCCGGCGCATCCGTTCGAAAAGCGGGATGGGCAATCCCTTGCGTGTCGAGAAACCCGAAGAAAGACAATGGCTCCCGCACGCGCCGCATGGCGTCGGCCTGCGTTCCGATCAGCGGCAACAGCGAGGCGCCACTTTTCAGCAAGTCGGGCCGCCCCTCGAAGCCGGGACCGGCGATCCAGCCTGTCACACGACCCTGCCGCGCGAGGGCTTCCAGTGCCGACAACAATAGCGCGCCGTCGATGCGCAAGCTCTTCGACTCGCCAATGCGAATCCATTCCTCGCTTGCCTGCCGGGTGTCCGCGTCGCCGAAGAGGTCGAGCGCCACGACCCCGAAGCCGTCCTCGCTGGCCGATTCAGCCAGCATGCGCGCGGAGATGGCGGCTACGGCAAGCGTTGTCATCGGACCGGCCGTTTCATGCAGCCTTCTCGGCAATGAACGCGCGTGCCGTCGCAAACGCTTCCGCGAAGCTCAGGACCACCGGCGCCTCGGCGTCATGCATCTG
The DNA here is from genome assembly GCF_037889915.1 of Variovorax humicola. NCBI lineage: Bacteria > Pseudomonadati > Pseudomonadota > Betaproteobacteria > Burkholderiales > Comamonadaceae > Variovorax > Variovorax humicola. The sequence goes on from NZ_JBBKZV010000007.1 coordinate 255,598, forward strand.
CACCAGCAGTCGCTGCTGGGTCTGGTACTTGACGTTCCCGATGGTCAATGCACCGATGCCGACGGCCGATGTGCCGGCCAGCGGCTTGGCGTTGTCCATGGCGTCGACGCCGGCAATGCCCTGGGGCGGGACCGCGTTCACGTCGGCGGCGACCTTGAGGCGTTTGGCGAGGCCCAGCGTTTCGCCCGAGACGACCTGTACACCCGCCGCCGCGCAGGCCAGCAGAACGTCGGCGTCCCCGATCGCGGCGCGCATGGCCGTCGCGTCGGCGCCGGACAGGCCCTTCAATTCGACACCGAAGCGCTCACCCGTCTTGCGTGCTGCCTCTTCGACCGCGTTGGCGCTGCTGCGGCTCGAGAGAAAGACCTCGGCGCCAGCCTGTCCCGCGATCACCCCGGCGATGCGGCCCACCGGTCCGGTGCCGCCGAAGATGACGACGCGTTGATCCTTCAGCCCTTGCTTGTGCTGTTGGCCCAGTGCGTGCTCGACGCACGCCACCATCGCGGCCGCGGTCGTGTATGCGCCGCTCGGGTCGGCCATCAGCGACACCTGGAAAGGCTTGAACATCGACGATTTGGCGCGCTTCAGCAGGTCGGCAGCCTCGAGCGCGTCGCGTCCGCCGATGAAGATGCCCGTGCGCAGCAAGCCCTTCGGGCTGCGCGAGAAGATCGTGTCCTGGGTCAGGCTTGCCACGCTGTCGCCGTCGACGTCGACGTACGGAACGATCACCTGGTAGCCGGCGTCGGCGGCCATGTTGATGTCGAACGGGCTCATGCGGCGGCCCGGCGTGAACATGTGGAGGATGTAGGGGCGTTCCATGAAAGCTCCGGATTGCGATCGGACGCTGGCGGCGCGGCCCCGTTCAGCGAGCGGACGCGCCTGGGCGGCGATCCACCAGGAGTGCGCCGCTGTTGCGGCCCGACACGATGCGCAGGGTCAGCGAAGGGGCGACGACACCGGCGGCATGCAGTTCGTCTGCCAGTGCTTCGGCGCGCGCCAGCGACGGCAGGATCGCGAAGCCGGTCGGCCCCCACGAACTCTGGCCCAGCGCCACCAGCGATTCCCGGGTGTCGATCCAGCCGAGCACCCGACCCACCGCCGCGCTCGCATAGACATCGCCGCCCTGCCCGGCCGCGAAGTGCGCGCCCAGCAGGCGCTGGATGTGCGTGACACCTGCGGCGAACGGCGCAAACTCCGCGCTGGCAGCGCCCGGCAGCACGCGCATCAACACCTGGTGGCAGATGTCGGCAGCCTGTGCCTTTGCCATGGGCGGCAGGGCCGCGATGGCCTGTCGCTCGGCCGCCCCCGACAGGCCCTGTTGCGCGCCATCCTGCACGACCAGCACGCGCCACTCCGCAGGCAACGCGATACGCGACAGAACGACCGGCGGCTCGCCATGCGCACCGGGGCCGCCGTCCACGAGCAGCCCGCCCAGGTCGAAACCCCCAACCCCGATGCCCGAACGCTGCCCCCGGCCCAGCCACTGCGCCAGTCTTGCGGTGGACACATCCAGCCCATGCCAATGCGCAAACGCCCGTGCGATGGCCAGTGCCAATTGCGTGCCGGAACCGAAGCCCGCATGCGCAGGCAACACCCGCTTCAGCCGCAAATGCAGTGGCTCGTGGCGGCCGCTGTGGCGTTGCAACAGGCGCAGGTCCGCTTCCGCGCGTTCGACATCGGCGAGCGCCGCGGGCTCGTCGGCGCTCACCTGCAGGGTGGATGAATCGCCGAGTTCGACCTCGGTCTCGAAACCGTTGATCACCAGCCCCAAGCTGCCGAAGCGCCGGCCAAGGGAGCCGGACGGATCGAGAAAGCCGAGGTGCAGCCGCCCCGGGGCGCGCAGCGACACCGTGGCCGATTCATCGGCAAGCATGGCTTCCTCGGAGGTGGTTCGGGGGAACTGCATCGTTGCTCACAAAGCAAGGTCTGTTCCGCAGTGGTTTCCTGCGCGCGGGCCGCACGGCGCCTTTCAGCGCCATTCATGCTTGTATCGAGGCGGGGACACTTTGTCACGCGATCGGTGACGTCCGACGCGCTTTTGCAGGTCTCTGCTGACTGATTCCGCGGCGACTGAGGTGAGCGGGGCGTTTCGCATAGTCGGTAGCCCTTCGTTGAGAGCTTGCTCATCGCTCAGGCGCGGCCGCCTACCCTTGGCAGAGGGTGCCATCACGGGCAGCACGCCACGCACGAAGTCTTTCTGGTCCTCGGAGCGAGGCAAGGGGCCACCCGCCGGTGCGGCGGGGCACCGCATGAATTCGATATAGCCGCTCGCGGCATGGCGTCAAAAGCGTACGCACGCGATCAAAACTTTCAGGGGGAAACAATGCCAACATCCACGCGTATGGCCGTGGGCGCCAAATCGCGCACGCTCCAGATCCAGAGTGAAGCCATTCCGGTCGTCCTGGGCCACGCAGCACTGGAGCCGGTCCGCCTGTCGGGCCGGGAGGGCCTGAACAGCCTCTTCGAATACGAGCTTCTGCTCAAGACCCCTGACGCTGGGCTACTCGGTTGTGCTGGTCGAAGACGCGCACACAACCGAGGGCAATGCCTTCGTGATGCCCTGGCAGGTCATCCAGCATCACAACGCGACGCTTGCCAATATCGCGAGCATCGGTCCCAGGGCCCGGACGATCCCGAGCGAAGCCATTCGTTGCAATACCTGAAATAGCGGTGTCAGTTCCCCCTGGGCCGGCATCCAGCTTGGCGGCATCCAGATCCCGCGCGTCGGGCAGGAAGTCATCGTCGACTTCCTCGGCGGCGACCCCGACCCGCCCGTCTGCACCGGACGTCGGTCGCGTTCTGGAATTCGCGCTTGCGGGACCATGAGGGCGTCTCCCGGGGTGGGAGACGATTGAGTTTGGGTTCGCTGGTATATGCTGCTCCGCGGTTCGGGAGACATCTAGCCCCCTTGCCGACGAAGTTCTCGCCACTGTCACGGCGATCAATAGAAACTCAGGGAGAAAACAAGAATGTTCCGTACGCTGACCATTGGCGGCCCGGCCGTGCCCATCTTTCTGGGCGCGCCTGCATTGCAGCCGGTGCGCCTGTCGGGTCAAGAGGGCCTGAACAGCCTCTTCGAATACGAGCTTCTGCTCAAGACCCCTGACGCATTGAACCTCGGCGCCAGTGGCGCAGCCGACTTCAAGCTCGACGACTTCATCGGCCGCGAGATCAGCTGCGCCATCCAGCTCGACGGCATGGGCGAATTCCTCCCCGGCGTCGTCGGAGCCAGCACCGACCACATCGGCGCCGGTGTGCGCCAGATCAACGCCCTCGTCGCCGACGCGGCCTTCTGGGGCGAAGAAGGCCGCCACATCCAGTACCGCCTCACCCTGCGCCCCTGGCTGCACCTGGCCACGCTGGCCACCGACTGCAAGATCTTCCAGAACAAGACCGTCATCGACATCCTGGACGAGTTGCTCGCCGACTACCCCTTTGCCGTCGACAAGCGCCTCATCGAGACCTACCCCCGGCGCGACTACCAGACCCAGTACAACGAAAGCGACTTCGCCTTCTTCGAGCGCCTGTGCCAGGAATGGGGCATCAGCTACTTCTTCGAACACTCCGAAGGCAAGCACCGGCTCGTGCTCATCGACATCATGGGCGCCTACAAGGAGAACCCGAGCGAGGCGTACCGGCAAGTCGAATACCACGCCCCCGGCTGGAAACCCGACGCCGAATACCTGCATGCCTTCGTGCCAGAGCACCAGCTCACCAGCGGCAAGTACGCCACCCGTGACTACGACTACACCCGTCCCCGCGCCGACCTGAGCATCACCCGAGCCGACCCCCGGCCCACCGGCCAGGCCGAAGGCGAGGTCTACCAGTGGCACGCAAGCCAGG